>JAGAPA010000087.1 GCA_017623455.1 Clostridia bacterium
ATCGCCCCTACAAAATAACTAGCTATGCTCAATTACTAGTGTTTACTCAAAGCACAATATCAGGTCAAGCTTTAAGCTTGGAGATTGCCGCGCTTCGCTCGCAATGACGTCGGGAGGTTTATATATTGGGTATACGCCTCACTCCGTCTGCGGATTTCCTACATAAATCGTACGGGCGATTCGTGAATCGCCCCTACAAAATAACTAGCTATGCTCAATTACTAGTGTTTACTCAAAGCACAATATCAGGTCAAGCTTTAAGCTTGGAGATTGCCGCGCTTCGCTCGCAATGACGTCGGGAGGTTTATATATACGCCTGCGCACCGTCCGCGGATTTCCTACATAAATCGTACGGGCGATTCGTGAATCGCCCCTACATATTGTAATGATAAAGTTTTAGTTATAGCGTATTAGTTTTCCCGCACTCGCAAGCGAAGGAAAAAGTCCTAAGCTTACGCCTGCGAACAGGCACGCACCCACAGAAGCTTCCTCGTTATTGCGCGGTATTTTAAGCTCTGCACCAAATTTTTTTTCAGCGCACTCAACAAGTATGGGATTGCGTTTTATTCCATTGCCTGAACCCACAAGTAAAGTCTTTTTATCTAAATCCTGAGCATAGCCGTAAAGCTCGTCAATCATGCCGTGAATAAAACCAAGAGTAAGCGCGGACGGGGTAAAATTCTCCTCGTCGATATCCTCTATCCTGCCTTTAAGATCGGGATTCTTACGTGTTCCCGAAAAAGTGGTAACGACCTTTAGCGGTTCTTTAGCGGTAGAGGCAAGCTTTTCCATGATAGAATACATCTCACCCTCCACCCCAAGCTCCCTTGCAAAAGCAGAGAAGAACTTTTCTAAAAGAGCGTACGCCCTTCCTCCGCACAAACTACAGCCCACGGCAAGATATTTACTGCCCAATAAAGGTCTTAGCTCGCAATGCTTAAGCTCCTTGTATTCGGTAGTTGCGGAAACCTGACTGCCCGTTCCTACGTTAAGTAAAATTCCATTGTCCACGTCGGACACAGAGCCTATAAAACTCGCCTGATTATCCCCTATTGCCACAGATACGGGAATACCGTTATATATGCCTGCGATGCGCGCAGAAGACGTTACGGGCGGAATAAATTTAGGATCTATCCCCACGGCTTTCAGCGCGTTTTCGTCGAAACGGTTGAGCTTAAGATTGAAAAGTCCCAAGCTTGCTCCGTTGCTTGCGTGCATTTTTGGAATAAGCCCAATAAGTGAACAAACTATATAATCCCCTATAGTGCAAAGCCCCACGGCTTCCTTTGGAACAAGCCCACTTTTAACGTTATAATAATGCGTGGCAAGTCCATATCCCGAGGGAACGTCGTAGCCTGTAAGCTCTTTTATTTCCTCCACGCTCGTTTTACCACTACTTAGCGGAATAAGTGCGCGTTCGTCTTGCCAAGTATATAATGGACTTACCGCTCTTCCCTTTCTGTCGTAGTATAAAATGCCGTGCATCTGCCCTGTTACGCCAATGCTTTTTACGTCGTATTTTTCGGTAAGATCTCTTGCTATTGTCTGTACTTTCTCTGCTATCTTTTCCACCGACTGTATGCGCTCGCCCTTTTTTTCGGTTTGTATAAAGGAGTCGTTCTTTACCGTAACCGACTCAAGTGCTTCTCCGTCCTTAAGCGATATAACTACTGCGCTAACAGTTGTCGTTCCCACGTCTATTCCCAAAATACACATCGTGTTATTTTCTCCATAAGTGCAAATTTCGTCGAATAAATTGTATCACAAAACAAACTGCACTGTCAAGATTAAATCAAAAAATAACAATAACAAGTAAAAAAATGCAACGCGAGTATAACCAAAATTGCTTTGCAACGGTGGTTGTACTCCGACATAGTAAAAGACCTCTACGAACTGTGGAGTCTTTTCTGTAGAGCCGCTACGGAGCAATTTATTGCGGAGCACGAGCAACGCGAGTATAACCACAGTTGCTTTGTTGGATGGTTATGCTTGGACATAATAAAAAATCTATGTTTTATAGAGTTTTACATGGAGCTGCTACGGAGCAAACTTGTTTGCGGAGCACGAGCAACGCGAGTATAACCATAGTTGCTTTGCAACGGTGGTTATACTCCGACATAGTAAAAGACCTCTACGAATTGTAGAGGTCTTTTACTATGGAGCTGATAACCAGATTCGAACTGGTGACCTCGTCCTTACCAAGGACGTGCTCTACCAACTGAGCCATATCAGCACACATTTATTCTGCTCGCTCATTACAGGACGTGGTCCAACTGAGCCATATCAGCACATACATCTTAATCACATATGCTCATATATTATAGTAAAAACTGCAAAGAATGTCAAACAAAATACCGCTATTTTTCAAAAATATTTTATACAAGTTATACTTTAATTGCTCTTTACACCTGATTTTTACACAAATTTCTTCTAGTCAGTAAAGATTTATTATCGTTTTTGAGTGCATTTGGGCGTACGTATATGCTTGCCTTGTACCGCTGTTTGCGGTTTTGCCGTTGGGATTATAATAAAACAAGCAGTAATCACTATCGTTGATCATGGCATAATTGCGCTGAACGTAAGAGGATTTTCCTGCAACGTGCTTACCGTCAAACTCGACTTCTTTATCAAAAGCCAACACCTTTCCATTTATTGACATATGCTCATAAATCCATATCATTTCCTGCTCCTCGGCAAAGCTGACGAATGCCTCGTGCTTACACGTGTAGACGCACATGCAGATATCAAACCGTTGCTTCACGTCAAGCACTATCTCATAACACAAGCTGTTAAACTCGCTCCTGCTTCCAAACAGAAAGTTTTTTACTCCCTTGTTTTGTATAAGATCGTAAACTGCAGAATAAATGCGCTCCTTTAATTCTTCGGTAACCTCAATATTTCTATGTCCTATAATTGCACAAGATTTATATCTCTCACACATAAAAAACTCCTAAATTCGTCATTTTGAATACTGTCAACACATATTATACCACAACTTTATGTGTTTGTGTATTCATTTTACGTAAAATGTTAATATTTTATGTATAGGACTGCATTTCTCTTTATGCTTAATAGTTTATAATGATTATATAAGACTATTGTTATGGAGTTTATATGGAAATTAAGGACGTTTTAAACAGGATAGGTTACGTTAGAATAAATGCAGGACTATCTGCAAGAGAATTAAGCTTAAGGCTGGGTATGAGTCCGCAATATATTTCACAAATTGAAGGAGGCAGAATTTCCATTTCCGTTGAAAAGCTATTACAGATTTTGGAGATTTGCGATTTTCCCATAGAGAGATTTTTCAGCTCCGATATAAACGATTATGAAGTAAACAACGAGCTGAAAGATTTGATAGAAAATCTGCCCGAAAACAAAAAGAAAAACATAATAGAATTTATTAAGCAATAAACAAAAGCAGAAGTACAGGATTTTATTCTCTGACTTCTGCTCTTTTTTTGTTTGTTGTAAAACCAAGATATTAAGTTTATTTTAACCGCAATTATTCTTCGTCTTCGCTTTCTTTGGTTACGGTTATCTTGACCTCGTTTACACGGGTTTCGGATGCGTCGGTAATCTCAATTTCGAGGTTTTTGAAAGTGAATTTTTCGCCAACGGTGGGGATCTTATCCATTTGCTCGGTAACAAATCCGCCAACGGTGGTCGCATCGACACGTTCTTCCTCGTCGTTTTCGTTAAGCGTGATGTCCACGATATCCAAAAATTCTTCTAAGTTCTGCTCACCTGCAACCACGTACTCGGTATCGGATATCTTTTTGCAAAGCTCCTCTACTGCATCGTGCTCGTCGTAAATTTCGCCGACAAGTTCCTCAAGAACGTCTTCGAGCGTTACGATACCCATTGTACCGCCAAACTCGTCCACAACTATTGCAAGATGTACTTTGTTGTGCTGAATCTCGCGGAGCACGGAAGATATTTTCATGCTTGACGGTACGCAAAGCGTTTTTTGAATGATTTTGCTGATATCGCTCTCGCCGTCGTGCATGAATTTGTAAAAGTCTTTTTCGTGAATGATACCCACGATATTATCTATCGTATCCTTGTATACGGGCAAACGCGAATATCCGCTCTCTATGTACGTGTTATATATTTCCTCGTTATTATCCTCGATATCCACCGCAACAACGTTAACGCGGGGAATCATGATATCAATAACCTCGCTATCCTCAAACTCGATTGCAGAGCGGATAAGTTCGGACTCGTGAGCTTCGATCTCGCCCTCGTTTTCGGCATTTTCTACAATGTTGATAAGCTCTTCTTCGGTGTACGACGCTTCTTTTTTAAATCTGAAAATCTTACCCATAAGCTTTTTCCAACCCGAGAAAACAAGGTTGAAGGGGAAAAGCACGTAATAACAAAATACAATGAACGGGTAAAAGCCCATAGCTGCCTTTTCGGGACGTTCTTTCGCAATGGTCTTGGGTGTAATCTCGCCAAAAATAAGCACAACAACAGTTACAACAACGGTAGAAACAGTGTTTGCCACGTCGTTGTTTGCTATAAGCGATGAAAACAAGATCGTACCGAGAGTTGCGCCGGTAATATTTACGATATTGTTTCCGATAAGTATTGTAGAAAGTATTCTTTCGTAGCGGTCTAAAAATTTGAGAACCTTTCCGGCTCTCTCTTCTCCGTCGTCAGCCATTGCCTGAAGTCTTGCCTTTTGCGCGGTAGAAAAAGCCGTTTCGGAGGCGGAAAACATTCCCGACAATATAACCATAACCAATAATGAGACCAGTACTACTATGTCGCCAACTTCCATGATTTAATAAAAATCTCCTTTTATATATGTTTTTCGGACAAACACAAAATCGCCATACCAAACGGTAAGGCGTCCTGAGGTATTATGTTCCTTTCTTCGTAAAGGATTAGGTGAAGGTTCGTCCATAATTTATTATAGTATAACAAATATTTACGTTATTAGCAATAAAAAAAGCACTCTTTTGTAAAAATATTTAAATATTAAGCGATTTTAAGTGGATTTTTTGTTCTTTTGTCAGTCTGAAACTATCCAAACCCTTACGTATCGCCATTTTTTGTATGACGGGAGAAAAGCTTTGCATATACACAAGTGCGAGCTTAAAATCCAATGCAAACAGAACGGATATATACCAGGCTATTGCCATATCCACGTAATACTCGCCCGTTTTAATTTGCTTTATCTTATCCATAGCATAACTTGACGTCGGGCAAAAATCCATCACAAACACGATATAAAACCGTTTGAAAAACTCGGTTACGTTACAAATTTCAAACAGCTCTATTTGCGCGCGCTCAACGTTTGTTTTAAGGCTCTTACACGAGGGAACAACACAATCCACAAAAGCCCAGCTATCAAAGTTTTTTACAACTGTAGGGATAAGATTTTTTATTTCCTCATAAGAAAGCTTCGCCATTGTCAGACCTTGAAGCATAACGGTTTCGTAAATCTCCGTGCTTTCGTTTTTAACGTCGTCGTAACAAAGAGTTTTTGATATTTTACGCAAATCAGGCATACGTACGCCCAAAATCCGTTTTTTTGTGTTTGCTATCCTGCTATGAAAAACGGCATAGCCACTGTCTGCCATGCCGTTAAGCTTTTGTAAAATCTCACTCATTACGCCTTAAGCTCGTTGATCTTGTCTACAAGCTCTTTTACGGTTTCGATCTGGATATCGTCGGGGAAAGTGATGTCGAATTTCTCCTCAACTGCCATAATAAGTTCTACTCTGTCCAAAGAGTCGAAGCCAAGCTGAGCAAATACGGAGTCCTCGGTAAGAGTAATTCCGTCACGGTAATCTTTTACAATTTCGTTAAGTTCGTCTAAAATGTTCATAATCTTCTCCATTTTATAAAATTTTTGATAGTTATATTATATCACAGCTTCAAAAAACTGTCAATACCTTTTTTTGTTTTTCGGGAACACGCAAATTAACAAGAACTAAATTCTTCCCTCTTTTACCATAATTTCCTCAACCTCTTCGATTGTGGGAATACTTTGAGCGGCGCCCGGTCTTGTAACCGTAACCGAGGAAGCCACTGAAGCGAACTTGCAAGCGGTAACGATATCCACACCTGCGTCGAGCTTTGTAGCAATTGCGCCTACGTAAGTATCGCCTGCGCTCGTGGTATCTACAGCTTTAACCTTTCTTGCCTCAATGGGTACGATATTGTTTCCGTACGTTACGATTGCGCCTCTTGATCCCATTGTTATTACTACGTTTTTAATTCCGTACTTATAAAATTCTTTTACTGCAAGAGCAAGCTCTACCTCGCTTTCGGGTAGTATGTTGGTAAGGATCTCGGTTTCAGTTTCGTTGGGAGTGATGATATCCACGTTGCACAACAGATCCTGTCCCAAAGGCACAGCGGGAGCCGGGTTGAGAATAACCGTCATACCCTTCTTTTTTGCAACGTCCGCGGCATACGTTACGATATCCATAGGGATCTCCAACTGCATAATGAGAATATCTCCGCTCTTTGCTTTACAAAGCCCCTTGTCTACGTCTTCTTTGGTAACCTTGAAGTTTGCTCCCGGATCCAATATAATACGGTTGTCGCCGTCTACTACGATAATAATAGCAATACCGCTATTACAACCCTCCGCAACCGTTACGTCCTCTACGTCCACGCCGTAAGAAGCGAGATTGTTCTTCATAACGGGGCCGTAAGCATCCGAGCCTACTTTGCCTATCATTTTAACCTTTCCGCCCAGCTTTGCAATAGCTGACGCCTGATTTGCGCCCTTTCCACCGGGATTGGTATAATACTTGTTTGCCGTGAGCGTTTCTCCCTCTTTGGGCATATAGGGCGTAACCGCTACCATATCCATATTAATACTACCAAGCACGTATATCATAATATTGTTATCTCCTAATTTTTTCTCTTTTGATATTATACAACATTATCACTTGACTTTGCAAACGTTTTTAGTAAAAAGAGCAAAAATATTGCGTTCCGCCTTATGCGAAACGCAATACGTAATAATTATTTGTTTTCAAGGGTTTCTTCTTTACCAATCGGGTTTACGATACTGTACGCAACGTTTACAAGGTGATCGGCAACACGCTCCAAGCCCGACACGAGCGAATAGAAGTACGCGCCAAGCTCTACGGAACAGTCACCCTTTGCCATTCTGCTAACGTGACCTGCGGAAAGTTGATCCTTAAGTCCGTCCACCTCGTCCTCAAGCTCTGCAATCTGATAAAGATGATCTTTGTCAGTTTTGTCGAATACGTTCATAGCAATTTCGAACATTTTCTCGATTTTTGAATACATCATCATAAGATCTTGCTTTGCTTTTTCGGAGAACTCAAGATTCTCTTCGTTCATCTTCTTGTTGATGTCAAGGAAGTTTTCGGCATGGTCACCGATACGCTCTAAGTCGTTTACAACGTGGAAGAACGATCCGACAACTTTCTCGTCATTGCCCGAAACAACGGGACCGAGCTTTATGAGGTAATGCGTAAGCGAAGTGTTTGTAAAGTCAAGAATATCCTCGTTTGCAATTATCTGATCAGCTTCCGCAAGCGATTTTTTAGTAAGCGCATTGAAGGAAAGCTTGAGGTTGGTATGAGCAAGCTCTGCCATATACTCGACTTCCTTTTTTGCCTGCTGAACCGCAATGGGGGGAGTTTTGATGAAAAGATCATTAATATGCTTGTTGGTAAAGGCTTTCTCGTCCTTTTTCTTTTCCTTGATGATCTTGCACGCAATTTTGGTCAGGAGCTTTGCAAACGGCAACAAAACCAAGGTCGTGGTAATATTGAAGACAACGTGGAACCAAGCAAGTTGCATTCCGGGATCTGCAATAAGAGTTTTAAGTAAAGAACAAACTTGCGCCTCTAAGAACGAAAGAACGATAAAGAACAACATTCCTCCGATAAGGTTGAACAATAGGTGAATAATAGCAGTTCTTCTTGCATTTTCGTTCGTTCCACTAGAAGCGATAAACGCAGTGATACAAGTACCGATATTTGCACCGAGAACGATGTAAAGAGCTGTACCTAAATCCATAGCACCCGTTCCTACAAGTATAATCAAAAGACCTGTAGTTGTTGAGGAACTTTGGATAAGAGCTGTAAATGCCGCTCCTACCACCACAAGAAGAATGGGGATTTTTATGGAAAGGAACACGTTTGCAAAAGCATCGGTAACAACGGGATCCTTGAATGCTCCGCTCATTATGGAAAGACCAACGAAAATAAGACCAAATCCGCAAAGAATTTGTCCCAATCTCTTTATTCCTTCCTTCTTGATAAACATCAGCATCACGCCAATAAAAGCAAATGCAGACACAAATTCGGAAATCGGGAGAGCAGACAACGACACAATTACACCCGTAACCGTCGTTCCGATATTAGCACCCATTATTATGTAGGTCGCTTGAAGCAGTGACATAACTCCTGCGTTAACGAAACCTATCGCCATAACGGTCGTTGCTGCGGAAGACTGGATAATTCCCGTAACTACGGCACCTGCGCCAACGTTAATAAAAGGATTATTACTTACCTTTTTGAATATTCTCTTCATTCTTTCGCCAGCACTCTTTTCCAAGCCGTCGCCCATAAGATTCATACCGGTAATAAATACGCCGATACCTGCAAGCAAAGATAACATACAAAGAAGAATTGGACTCATAAAACTCTTGTCTCCTGTAATCTTATCATAAATTTTTATACCTCTATTATTTTAGCTTATACCTTATAATTTGTCAAACGTTTGACCCGCCCATTCGACAATTTTTTGTATTATAAAAATTTATGCAAAATCGTATATTCAATAAAAAACGGACAGGTAGTTTTCCCGTCCGAAATAATTACACAAACACGTTATAGCCACAAAAGCAACACGTGCCTATTCTTCCGCTCTTGTCCGTCTTTCCGCAGAGCGCACATTTTTTCAGTTTGTACGCATCCTCGCTCTTCATATCATCCAAAAGCCTTTCCGCCGTTTTTAAGTGGCTTTGCTCCAACTTTAAGACAGATGATAGCAATGCCTTATCTTCCACGCTCTCCTCGGCTTTTTGCGTTCTCTCCACATCCATACGCGCGCCGTTGACCGTATCGGTCAGATTTATTTCCGTGGTATCATCGTAGCCTAAACGCTTCAAAAGCGCAAAAGCTTGATTTAACTCGCTTTTTGCAAAACCGCCCAGCGTTTCGGCAACGGAAAAGAAGCCTTCTTCCTTTGCCTTTAACGAATAATAACGGTACTTAACGTGCGCCGTGCATTTTGATATAAAAATTTTTATAAGAACGTTTTCCTGATTTTCTTCCATACGCATCTCCTTTTCCTTATTATATATACGCAAAATAAACGCGTTTATGAAAGAAAAGGTTTGAAGTAAAAAATCTTACTCCAAACCTTATTGATTTTTAACTAAAATTTCAGGTAATTTTTACCTCAATTAAAGCACAATATCGGGTTAAGCGTCACGTAAATAAAAATCAATAGATTTATTAAAACCAACTTACTTTGTATGCTAAATTACTGTACTTTCTTAAAGCACCATTTCGGATCAAGCGTCACGTAAATAAAAATCAATAGATTTATTAAAACCAACTTACTTTGTATGCTAAATTGCTGTACTTTCTTAAAGCACCATTTCGGATCAAACGTCACGCTTATCGGGGATTACGAGGGATGCTGCACCGATAATGCCTGCATTGTTACCAAGGGTAGCAATAAGGATTTCGGGCTCGGGGATATTCTTTCCGCCGTACGTATGCTCGTGAACGAACTTCTTAAGGGGCTTGGTAAGGTACTCGCCCTGAGCGCACACACCGCCACCGAGCAAAATAGCCTGAGGACGGAAAATATTAACGAAATTGGACACACCTTCGCCAAGGTAAGCGATATACTCGTCAACAACCTTCTGAGCAGAAGCATCACCCTGCTTTGCGCACTCGAAAGACGTTCTGCCGTCTACCTCGTCAAGAGTGGGAGAGAACTTCCACATAAGCGAATTCTTATCCTTTTCCATTGCGCGTTTAGTATCGCGGATAAGAGCCGTTGCGCTTGCGTACGCCTCCAAGCAACCTTTTCTTCCGCAACTGCACTGCTCGCCGTCGCGCACTATAACCATATGACCAAGCTCTGTTCCCTTGGACTCAAAACCCTCGAAAAGCTTGTTCTCGATAACAACACCGCCACCTACTCCGGTACCGAGCGTTACGAGAATGGTATCGTGGTATTTCTTACCTGCGCCACACTTAGTTTCGCCGAGCGCCGCAACGTTTGCGTCGTTGCTTATCTTAACAATTTTACCCGTTTCCTGTGCAAGCGCGGGAGCAAGGGGAACTTCTTCCCAATGCAAGTTGTTAGCATAGTCAACGGTACCCTTTTCGCTGTTGATAGCACCGGGACATCCTATACCGATCGCACCAACCTCATCCCAAGTTATACCGTTCTTTGCAATAAGATCACCGATCTGCTTTGCAATATCTTTTACGATAACCTTATAATCAAAGCTTTTATCGGTAGGAATACTGCTCTTATCGATAAGAGTGTAATCATCCTTTACAATGCCAGTCTTAATTCCTGTTCCGCCAATGTCAACACCAATATAATACATAATCATTCTCCTTTTCCTTTTGCAATATATAAGGCGACGTCACAATAAACGCGGTTGATTAGAGTATATATTTTAGCGAGGAAAACACAAGAAAGACAAGCATTATTGTAAGGGCGCGTACCTAAGTGGTACGTTAGAACAAAATGCGCGGTATTTCGTAGTGTTTTTCCGTTAAAAATCAACCGTGTGTTTAGACAGTGCCTATAACAAAAGGGACAACGTATACCGTTATCCCTCGGTTTTTTACAGTGTAAAATTACTCCTGCTCTTGAGCAACGTTCTCCACGGGAGCTTCAGCAACGTCTTTTTCCTTTAGATATTCTGCTATAAGGATATCGTTACGGTTTGCAAGCAAAAGCTTAAGCTGAGCGGAATTGTAATAAACGCGCTCTCTTTCTCTCTTTTCTGCATCCAATCTCTTATCCTCAAGGTCTCTTGCAATACGCTTAGCATCACGCTCTGCCTTCCAAGCATCGAGTTTTTCCTTTCTCGCGTAGTGCTTTTGCATATCGCGAACCTGCTTCTCTTTAATCTTCTTAAGTTTCTCAGCTTCCTTAGCGGCAATAGCGGCTTCCTTGGCAGCCTTCTTTTCTTCTTCCTCACGGAACTTACGAAGTCTTTCTTCTGCCAGTCTATTCTCTTCTTCTCTCGCCTTTTTAACTTCTTCACTGAGCTCTACTTTGGGAGCCTTAGCTTCTTCGACTACAATTTCGTTTTTCTCGTCCATTTTCATATTCCGTCCTTGAATTTGTTTTTTGTTTCAAAACTTATATATATTATATATGTAAATTCAAAATATGTCAACGATTTTAGGCAAAAGGTTAAAATTTAATCTTATTAATCCGCAATTATTACCTTACAAACCACCACAGTCATATCATCCGTGGGTGTTTTGACGCGTTTTTTTGCTTCTTCGAGAATCGCTGAAGAAAGAAGCGACGGGTTTTTTCCGCTACTGTTATTGATAAATGCGGACAACATATCCCCCGAAAAGCAATCGTATACCCCGTCCGTCACAAACACGAAGCAATCCCCTGCCTCGCACTCCCTGCTCGAAACGGCAGGCGTTATCTCGTTCACTATCCCTATAGGCAAAGACGAAGCATCCACCCTTACCGTCGTATTACGCTTTTTGATGAACGTAGGCGGAGAAGCAAGCTTAACGATATCCGCACATCCCGTCTTTCTGTCAAAAACCATCGTATCGAGCGCGGAAAAGCTCTCGTCGTTATCTATTCTTAAAAACGCGTTCACGCTTTTTACCGTTACATCATGATCAAACCCCGCTCTGTAAAAATTCTCTATAAGCGAGATTGCGTTATCAGACACCGCCTCAGCCTTTTCTCCGCTACCCATTCCGTCACAAAGCGCAACCATAACCTTGCTGTCGGAAAGCTTGGTAAACGAATGAGTATCACCGCTTCGCTCTCCGTTTTTTGGCAACGACGCTACGGATACCACAAGAGAATATCCGGGTTTTTCGGTAAGCGTTACAACACTCCATCCGCTTATAACGCTATCGTCTGCTTTGGTTATTTCACACCCTATCTTAAGCGCTCCGCTTACCGCGCGTTCTATACTGTTTTTATCAAAAGTTTCACGTTTTAGCAACAACGTTACCTCGAAATCGTGACCAAGCGCGATATACACCTGCTTACAGATCATGCCCGACAACGCAAGCTCTTCCTTGATTTTCTCCTCTCGCTCATAATCAAAACCCAAGGGCGAGCTTATCTTTTTTTCTTGCTCTGCGAGTATATCACAAATATCCGAAAGCGATCTCGACAGCGTAGCCTTGACCTGATTTTGAGTTGCTATTTTCGCAACGTCCTTGCGTATAGCAAGAGAATTATTGTACGAAGCCCCTACAAGCGAGGCAAGATGCAAACATTCGTTTTCCAAAAGCGGTGGAAGCGAGGTTATCGTTGCTTTGTTTTTTATCAGCGTAAGACGGGAAAGCGTTATTAGTGCGGACGGCAATTCCTTTTTTGAACATCTGCCGTAATTTTCACATTTTCTGCACACGTCCTCTTCCGTCTTTTTCGCAAGGCGCAAGGATACTTTTTCGGTATCGCCTTTGAGAAAGGAGAGCGACGACGACATTTGCAAAAATATCTCCTTAAGCCGTCTTACCTGCATTGCGGTATCTATACGGTTTTTGTTTATAAGATATCTGAGCGCAATACCGCTACTCTCCGCCCTGCGGTGCTTTCTTAGTTCGTTGACTACGTTGCTTGGAATAAGCAAGAAAACCGTTCCGCCCAAGGCGAAAAACAACAGGTGCAAGGGCAACGCGGTATAATTAACCGCGAAATACAGCTCGAAAACGGTAAGACCCATAAGCGCAGACAAGAGCGGAAAAATACGTTTTGCCGACACAAACGGCACACAGCATAACGCGCAAAAACCGAATAATGCGATAAAAGTTATCTCATACCTGCAAACGGCATACCCACACCCGAGCGCAAGCGCGCACACAAAACCGTACGTTTTACCAATTACGCACATGAAAAACAGTATGGCAAAACCTGCCACAAACACTATAAGGGGCACTGAAAAAACGAATATTTGCGAAAATCCGGCACCAAACGCAAGTACTGAAAACGCAAAGCACCCGAGCACCGTTTCCGAAACGAACACCTTTACTCCGCCACTAAGCAAAGTGTAACAAAGTCGGAAAACATACGAAAAGCTCAACGTTATTATTCCGTTTATTATAAGGTTTACGGCATGCACGGAGTTTATCGCGCTTGCCGACGCGATACAAAAATGCACTACGCAAAACACTATTCTTAAAACCGTGGACATTCTTTTGTTTGAAACTTTAGCATAAACAAGGTAAAATACGAACGGTAAAAGCGACGCTACGGTAAGCAACATCTTAAAAAAACTCACACCGTCAAAAAATGCAGTTAGCAAAAGCCCTACAATGCCAATCGCACCAATCTTATCCGATAAAAAGCTCGCATAAAAAAACGCATAGTGAAAGGGGGAAAGAGAATTGATTTTCCCAAACGATAGAACAATTAGGCATAAAAGGATGATAACGTTTTCCTTGAATTTTTCCACTCGTTGATTTTCCGTCATAAAAAAGCACCCTACTTGTATTAGTAGAGTGCATTATACCATGATACGTATGTGGGATTTTGTAACAATTTGACTTAATTTAGAGTTTAGTGTCTATCTTATCGGGTTCTTACGCTCGGTCTTTACGTGTTCTAAACCGTTCAAGGTTTTACGGTAAAAAACAAGCCTGTCGGAGTATTCGTAGATAAGCAGATTGGGGTCCATTCGCGTCCTGAAAATCAAAGGTTTTGACGAGGTCATCTGAGGATGTTCGCACTCAGAGGGCGAAACGTACTGAGGAGGCACGTCGTTGATCTGCAAGGGCGGATAGCTTTGCATTTCGCCACTACCTACGTTTGCAGTCGGATAAGCAGGGTTTTGATAAGGCTGGTACGTTTGCGGTTGCATTTGTACGGAAGTTGGCTGTTCGGCAACGGGTGGGACCTCGGGAGTCTGAACGGGCTGAGCTTCCGTCTTAGCTTCCTTCTGCTCCTTTTCATCCTTGCTCCTATCCTCGGTTTTTGCTGACTTTTTACGTTCTTTACCCTTAGCTCTTTTCTCCTCTCTCTTCTTGTATCTGCGCCGCTTTGCGCTCATTACACGCAAGAAGATAATATAGAAGGTGAAAATGAGTGACACGGCAAGCCCCACCAAATAAATGGCAAGAACCTGCGAAAAATCAATTTGAAAAATTGCGCACAGCAAAATAAACAGCAGGGAATATATTGCCGGGATCCACAATCCCAGCACCTTAAGCAAAAACAAAAGCAGTCTTACTATTAATTCTATTATTGCCGTTATAGCATCGAGCAACTTTTCGAAAAGCATACTTACTCCTTCTTGTTTTATTTCGCCGTAAATTCAATAAAATGAACCGAAATTTTACTTAATAATATCTGTTCCCATGTAAGGTACAAGCGCTGAGGGGATAGTTACGGTGCCGTCCGCGTTTTGGAAGTTTTCCAAAATAGCGGCGGTGGTTCTTCCTACTGCAAGACCCGATCCGTTAAGCGTGTGCACAAATCCGCTCTTACCGTCCTTGGTTCTGTACTTGATATTCATTCTTCTTGCCTGATAGTCTACAAAGTTAGAGCACGAGGAAATCTCCACGTATCTGTTATACGAGGGCATCCATACCTCGATATCGTAGGTCTTGCAAGACGAGAAGCCGGTGTCACCCGTACACAAGCAAACTACTCTGTATGGAATTCCGAGCTTTTTGAGGATAAGTTCAGCTTCTGCGGTAAGTGTTTCAAGCTCCTCAAAGCTCTTTTCGGGCATAGCGAACTTAACGAGCTCTACCTTATTGAACTGATGCTGACGGATAAGACCTCTCGTATCTCTTCCTGCACTTCCTGCCTCGCCTCTGAAGCATGCGGTATACGCGCAGTAGTACTGGGGAAGATTATCCTCGCTGACTACGTCGTCACGAAGCATATTGGTTACGGGAACTTCCGCGGTAGGAACAAGGAAGCAGTCGGTATTCTTTACCGCGTAAGCATCCTCTTCAAACTTGGGAAGCTGACCTGTACCCGTCATGCTTGCTCTGTTTACCATAAAGGGAGGGAGAATTTCGGTATATCCGTTTGCAGTGTGCGTATCAAGCATGAAGTTGATAATTGCACGCTCGAGTCTTGCACCGAGTCCGCGGTATACGTGAAATCTTGCGCCCGTGATCTTGGTTGCGGTTTCGGGATCTAAAATACCGAGGTCGCTACCGATATCCCAATGTGCTTTAGGCTCGAAATCGAATACTCTGGGAGTTCCTACCTTTCTCATTTCCACGTTCTCGCTATCGTCCGCACCCACGGGAACGGAAGAGTGAGGAATGTTGGGAATAGAAAGAAGAGCCATCTTAAGATCGGCTTCAACCTCTGCGCGAAGAGCGTCGAGTTCTTTGATACGGTCGTTATTCACCTTGATTTGAGCAATGATATCGTCGGCAGGGAGCTTAGCCTTTTTAAGCTCTGCTACCTCTTGAGAAATCTTGTTCTTTTCAGCCTTCAAGCTTTCTACTTCGTAAATAATTTCTTTACGCTTTTTGTCGAGGTTGAGTACGGCGTCAACGTCGTACGAACCGCTTCTGGTGCTCATCGCCTTTTTTACAAGGTCGGGGTTTTCTACAACAAATTTGAGATCTAACATATTTTCTTTTGCCTCTTTTTGATATTGTAGCATATATTATATACTAAATAAACAAAAAAATCAACAAATTGGCGGTATTAAGTTGAATTTAACGCGGTTTCAGATGCGTATTTGTCAATTTTTCAGGCAAAAAACCGTCAAACGCAGGCACGTGCAGTCTTATAATCACGATGCAAGCGACACTAAGACCGCAAATAACGCCCACGCCGCAGCCTAACAGAGTGGGAACGAGTAAGTAGATTGCTCCTGCAAAAAACAAAAACGACAGAGCGGACAGCACAACAGTAAACAGGGTTTTTAGCGAAAACCCAAACCCGTATTTGAGCGACTGAAAACACCCAAGCACAAACGCAATCAGGTATGAAATCACGGTGCAAGCCTGCGCTCCGTACACCGAAAAGGTTTTTACCGCTATAGGAGTAAGAATTACTTTAAGCACGGTTGCAACGAACAGATTTATGGTAGGTAGGTGCGCCTTATCCAAACTTTGAAGATAGACGGTAGTAAGAGCAAGTGCGCAGGCGATAAATATTATGGGCGAACCGACTTTAAGCAAGCTTTCGCTCACGCTACGCTCCGTTCCGCTTAGCGGATACAGTACGGAAAGAATAAGCTCTGCGAAAAAAAACACACATACTGCTATTATCAGCGATAACGCAAGCGGATATTTTGCATACGCGCCAAACGTTGCTCTGCGATTTATCACGCTCGTTTTACAGAGCTTGGGCAACAACCAAGAACAGAACGAGGACGTAATAACGGCAGGCATGGAGATGAGCGGATTCACTACGCCCGTAAGTAACCCGTAAAGTGCGGTAGCTTGATCTTTTAAGACATATCCCGACAGCACGTTCACGATTATCGCGCTGTCAAAAAAGGTGCTTAACGGCAAGATAAGCGCACCTAACGACACAGCCACAGTACGCGGAAGCAGGCGTCTTAGCACGCTGAGTACGGGCTTAAGCGAATAAGCTTTGCTTTTAAGATAACCCACAACAAGAATAATTGCGGTAACCGCTTCCCCTATCGTTATACCGAGCATTGCACCCATAACGGTAAAAGTGGGTAAAAAGCGTGAGAAAAGCAACGCAACTATCACTCCCGAAAGCTTTAATACTTGCTCGCTTAAAAAGCTTGCTCCCACAACCCACGTTCTTCCATTACCTTGATAATAACCGCGCATAAGAGAAATAACCGAGCTGAAAAACACGGACGGCGCTATGGCAATAATAGCCCAAAATGCGTCCGAATTACCCAAAAACACAGATACGTATTGCGAAAACAAAGTCAAAAGCAACGCGACTAAAAGTCCGATACCACCAAAAATAACAAGCGCGGTATCCGTTGTTTTTTCAATCCCCTCCCTATCGTTTTGTTCGTTCTTTTGCGCAACAGAGCTTGAAAGTGAAACCGTTGTTCCGCTGAAAAAAGCAACCGTGAGTGCGTAGACGGGAAACACTAACTGGTACAAACCGATTCCGTTTGCTCCAAGCACTGCAAAAAGCGGAATACGGTAAAACACGCCAATCGCCTTTGCTATAACGGATAATACAATAAGAAGAATTACTCCGTTTTTCGTCTGTCGTTTTTCCATAAAAATATTATGTCTGAAAGATTTGAAAATTATTAAATAAATTTTCTATTTACTATTGAAAAAAAACGTAGTTTATGTTATACTAATAAATAGCTTGATACAAAACCTTTAAGGGAGAATTTTATGAAGAAATATTTTAACGAGAATTTTAAGCATTTTTTACACGGCGGAGATTATAATCCCGAGCAATGGATAGACACTAAGGAAGTATGGGACGAAGATATGCGCCTTATGAAGCTGTCACACTGTAACGAAATGAGTGTGGGCATCTTTTCTTGGTCTATTTTAGAACCAAAAGAGAACGAATACGATTTTTCGTTTATGGACGAAATTCTGGATAAAATCTATGAGGCAGGCGGAAGAGTTTTGCTTGCTACACCCTCGGGCGCAAGACCGAGGTGGATGGCGGAAAAATATCCCGAAGTTTTGCGCGTTAAGTCCAACGGACAGAGAAACGAATTCGGAAGACGGCACAACCATTGCCTTACCTCGCCGTACTACCGCAAAAAGGTGTATGAAATGAACTCTATTTTAGCTAAACGCTATGGCAAGCATCCTGCGGTTATAGGCTGGCATATTTCGAACGAGTACGGCGGAGATTGCTTTTGTCCGCTTTGCAGAGAGGCGTTTACAAAATGGCTCGAAAAGAAGTATGAGGGCGATATAGACAAACTCAACTTCCAATGGTGGACAACCTTCTGGAGCCACAGATTTGACAATTTCTCACAAGTTGCTCCCCCACTTCCTCACGGCGACAGCTACGCCTCTTTGGAGCTTGACTGGAAGAGATTCGTTTCCGATCAGACCCAAAGCTTTATCGCAAACGAGATTGCAGGCGTAAGGGAGTACTCCGACCTTCCCACCACCATCAATATGATGCCGTATCAGTACATAAACTACACCAAGATCGCAAACGAGATAGACGCGGTTTCTTGGGATAGCTACCCCTCGTGGCACAAACCCGAACATCTTTCGCTTGCGCCTGAAATTGCTTTTTGGCACGATTTCTTCAGAAGCATGAAGCAAAAGCCTTTCCTTTTGATGGAAAGCACGCCTTCAAACACCAATTGGCAGGAATTCAACAAGCTTAAGCGTCCCGGAATGCACAAGCTTTCCTCCATTCAGGCGGTAGCGCACGGAAGCGATTCGGTACAGTATTTCCAATGGCGTAAATCAAGAGGCAGTAACGAGAAGTTCCACGGCGCGGTCGTAGACCACGTAGGACATGAAAATACGAGAGTTTTCAAGGACGTTACCGAGCTTGGAATTTGTTTGGAAAAGATAAACGAGGTGCTTGGCACAATGCCGTCCGTTAAGGTTGCGCTTATCTACGACGTTGACAACGATAACGCGCTTAAAGTTGCTCAGGGCTTCCAGCTTAAGGATAAAAAATATATGCAGACCTGCTATACTTGGTACAATCAGTTGTGGAAGAGAGGTATTGACGTTGATATAATAAACGCCGAGGCTGATCTTACCCCGTACACGCTCGTTATCGCTCCCATGCTTTACTCCACTACGGAAAAGACGGTTGCAAACATCGAAAAATACGTAAAAGAGGGTGGAACGTTTATTGGAACTTACGCTCTTGCTATGGTTAACGAGAATGATTTGTGCTATCTTGGCGGATTCCCTGCCAACGACCTCAAAAAGGTGTTTGGCGTATGGGCTGAAGAGATAGACACGCTGTATCCGGGCGAGTGTAATTACGTAAGATGCAAAAACAATGAATATAAGGTAGTTGATTACTGCGAGCGCATCAACCTTGCTCCCTCTGCTCAAACAGTGGGTAAATATCAGGACGATTTTTATGCAAACGAACCTGCCGTTGTAAAGAACGCGTACGGCAAGGGAACTGCGTACTACGTTGGCGCAAGAGGAACGGGCGAACTTGAGGATTTCGTTGTCGGCTCTGTTCTTAAATCTCTTAAGATTGAAGGCAACATCAAAAAGCTTCCCGACGGCGTTACCGCGCACAGCAGAGAGGACGAAAACGCAAAGTATATATTTGTGGAAAACTACAACGGAGATAAAAAGATTATTGACATCGGCGAAAAAATGCTCAATCTTGAAACCGGTGAAACGGAAAGCGGAGAGGTTGTCATTCCCTCATTCGGGCTTAAAATTTATAAAAAAGCAAAATAAATACTGTATTTAGCGAGGTGTAAATGAAAAAACCGTTATTGTTTTACTTATTATTTATAGCAGGCGTCGCGCTTATTATCGGCGCTTGCGTTATGCTGGGATTTATTATTTACTATATCGCAATAGGAGCGACGCTTAATACTTTAGGTCTTGCAATCAGCTTCCCGATAGTAGCCGGAATCGGCATTGCTTTGCTGTGTTATGCACTTAAGATGCTAAAGAGTATAAACACCGTATCTACACTTATCTCGTTATACCCCGATTTTATCAAAACGGACAGTATGGAGATAAGCTCACACCCTTTTTCGCGTTCGCAACTGCTGATTGACGGAATACACAGAGTGTTTATATTTTTACTGAAAGGTCAGATCGTTCCTGCCTATTCGTTTGACTCTATCATCTCCTACACCGTATACGAAAACGGCGTAAACGTTTTTGAAAGAACACGCGACAATATTGATAAGGATAGGTTTTTGGGACACGTAGGCACAAGAGGCGGTAATTTGATGTCTGACTACGTTAGCGATCTGCACCTTGCAATAAAAGTGAACGATCCGCAATGTCCTGATCTCGTAATCAGTTTTCTGGGTATAAGGGGCGTGGATAGACTGAGCGTGGATTATAGAGATCTTATAAGCACGATAAATAAACTGTGCGCTAAAATTGACAAAATGATATCCTTATAAGTAAGCCGTCTAAAGGGCTTCCGATAAAACACAAACTAACTAATACATTCATATAAAAAGCTCACTTCTTTTCGTGAAGTGAGCTTTTTGTTTTGTCGCGTTTTCAGTATAACGTTTGCACGTTTTTAGGTTTTTTCTCCTGTCTTTTGGGGTTTTCTTCCTCATCTGCAAATACGGACTTGTCGTACACCTTTTCGACTAAAGCAGGCACCCATTTCGACTTGATTGCAGTACTTGGATCGCCCTTATCCAAAGTATAATATTTCTCTATCCTTGCAGTTATAAACTGCTCGAAATTCTTTTTGATAACGTCGTTACAGCCGTAAACAAAAGTATAATCCAACGAATCGTTAAGTCCCAATTCTTCGGTAAGCTTTGCAACGTCTGCGTTTTTATCGGCAAAAACAACGAATATTTCCGATCCACCCTTGCTCTTACCAAAATCCGAATTTGCTTCACGTTCCAAAACTGCGCAATTAAACGACGTGCCTATCATTATGCTTTTAGGCAAGCTCAATTGCTCGTGGCACGTTCTTACGTCCGCCGTATGTACAAACCAATGACGTACGCTTGCAAGCTTATATTTCTTCTGGATTTCTATAGCATTGTTTATCGCGTCGATATACCCGGTATATCTCTCGATATCGCACGCAAACAGCTCCTTGTCCCAATCAAAAGACTTGATAAGCTCTTCAGCCTTGTAAATCTCAAATCTAAGGTAAGCAAGAGAAGTGTCGATTGCGTACAAATACGCCTCTTTTGCGCCTTCGTTATAAAAACTGAACTCCTTCTCTTTATAAAAATCAAACCTTGCTTCTATTTCTTTTCTATATCCGTTTATATCAATCAGTCTGTACTTTTCATCTTGCGGTTGATATCGTATTCTTATCTTTTTGTTGTCCACCACTACTCCGAGATTATTACCGTGATTGTCGATAATAGGCTCGCCTGTAGCATACTTGTCGGTATAATCCGCAAAATTAACCTGCACTATCTCGCAATCCGGAGAAGTGTCGATAATTTTTTGCCTAAGCTTTTCCGCAACGTCCGTAGCCTCTTTTAAGGTTGTGTAATGCGTGGACGTTCTTGCTCTCGCCCTAAGCAGTTTAAGGTATAAAACTCCGCCCTTAATTTTTTCCGAAACGTAATAATTGAACTCGTTCATTTTTACGATCATAATATCGGATTGAAATTTGCCTGATTTAGCTTTGTTGCGCATGTCGGATTTTGCTTGCGATATTACAACGGTTTGAGGTTGAGTACATCCGTTATCCGCAACCTCCTCCGCAAGAGTCGTTGCGCTCTCCTGCCGTGTCTCCTCGTCTTCCTCGCTGTCCGAAAACGCGGTCACATCTAAGCCCTGTGCCTTGAAAAGATCTGCAAGCGGAGTAGAACCTGCCTCTTCGATATAGCTTGTAGGCTTGCGTTTTCTGTGCGGTCTGTGCTCTTGCTTTTCGCGCTCTAACCGCCTTGCTTTCGCCTTTTCTCGCATAACGGTAGTTATTTTTCCGTTCACCGTTTCGCCTTTGCAGTTCTCGAACATTTCGATAAGCGCAGGAACGTCCGCGCCAACTTCCTCACACAGACGTTTTACGATAATCATGGTAGTAACAGCATCATCCTCCGCTCTGTGCGCTTTGTGCTTAATCTGATTTCCAACGGTTTGACTTATTGTTTCCAACGACTCGGCAAAATCGCTATTATTGTGCGATGCGTACATTTCTTTTGCATCGTAAAATTTGTAATTAAAGTATTTTTTATGATACCTTTCCGCCTCATCGTTGAGATATTTTGCGTCCGCGTCTACGGTATGCCCGATATAAAGCACGTCCTCCATATCAAACAACCTCTTTATTTTGCTGTAGAAAGTTTCGTAGGAAGGCGCGGATCTGTAAACTTTTGCAGGGTACGAAAGCATGTGCCTGAGCACGTACTCGTCAAACGTGCTTTGGGGATTCATTACGTACTCATCACCCTCTATTTTGTTAAAATTTTCATCTGTAAGCACGTAACCGAATTCGCAAATCTTACCCTTTCCGTCCTCACAATTCGCGCACTCTATGTCAAAAAAACAGTATTTCATCTTCTTCTCCGCATCTTCCCGAATACTCGGTTTTGTCTGTATTTGTTTTTCTATTATATTATAAAATGTAACGTGGTTTTTGTCAATAGCATTTGCTCACTTTTGTCATATACGCTATTAAAAATAACGGTCATATTAATCAAACGCCACGGAAAATACGTAACGTATAATTCTATATATGCCTTGCTCCATTCTTTCAGTTGATTAATAACAAAGTAGGATTTAATTTTATAAATTACTATATTGGGTTAAGCGTCACGCCTAAAAAAACTTAGATAATGTGTATTGTTATTGCACTTTGCTTTATCGTAAATTTAATTTTATAAAATAACAATGGTGGGTTAAGCGTCACGCTTAAAAAAATTCCGAGCCTGCATAAAACGGGCTCGGAATTTTTTGTGTTGTGCGTTATTATTCGCCTTTGATAGCGCTAACGGGGCACTGATCTGCGCAAGCGCCACAGTCAATACACTCGTCGGGATTGATAACGTACTTGTCATCACCTGCGGAAATTGCTCCTACAGGGCAAGCGGACTCGCATCCGCCGCAAGAAATACATTCGTCACTGATTACGTGTGCCATAATTTTTATCTCCTTTTGATTATAGTTTTTTTTAGACATACTAATGTATATCATTATTTGCTTATATTATACCACCATATCTTGATTTTGTAAATAGAAAATCAACATTTAGTTGTAATTTTTTTACGCTTCTGCTTTAGGCTCGGACGGCGCGGCTGTCTGATTGCCGTTTTTATGGAAGCGTTTCTTCTTGCGCTTGTGGAACGGCTTATCCTTAGCCTGTTCGTTCTCTGCATTACCGTTCTGCTTAGGCTTGTTATCCTTGTTTGTTTCAGGATTGCCTCCCTTTGCATTATCGGGCTTGCGATTATCGGAATCGTTGCGGTTTTTATCTCTGCGTTCGTCCCTGTTTTTTTGTCCGTTGTTACGGTTATCCTTGTTTGTCTGTTCTCCGTTACGGTTATCCTTGTTCTGGCTGTGGGGATTAGGCTGACCGTTTTGAGAATTTTGCTTGTTGGGATTATTGTCCTTGTTCTTTTTCTTTTTGAACTTCTTATCGCGCTTATCATTCTGCTTTTGCTTATTATCGCTTAGCTCGGTCTTTGATCCGTTTTGCTCAATCTTCACTTCAAGCCCTATATCCTCTTCAAAAATTTCGGGAACGTCGTCCTCCTTATCGCTTGCAGAACGCAAAGAATACGGCTGTTCTGCGTTTTCAGCGCCAATATCCTTAAGTTCCACGTCCGCAAAGCTAACTTTGTCGCCATCCTGCATCTTAATCCTTACGCTTGACTTAAGCTGATTAAGCGACACGACAACACCCTCACGTCCACCCGAAGCCTTGATGTATTCGCCAACTGCCGGAAGAATCTTATTAAGCTCGGTATAAACTTCATTCTCGTACGAAAGACAGCACATAAGTCTGCCACAAAGTCCGCTAATCTTTGTTGGATTGAGCGATAAGCCCTGATTTTTAGCCATTTTTATGGTAACGTGAGCATAGTCGGGCATATGGTTTGCACAACAACACACTCTGCCACAAGGTCCAAGACCGCCAAGCATCTTGCACTCGTCTCTCGCTCCTATTTGTCTAAGTTCTATTCTTACGTGGAAAGCCGAAGCAAGATCTTTTACAAGGTCACGAAAATCCACTCTGCCGTCCGCGGTAAAATAGATAATGAGCTTACTTCCGTCAAAAGTATACTCGCAGTCGGTAAGCTTCATATCCAGCTCGCTCTCTGCAATTTTTTGCGCGGAGACTTTAAGCGCTTCCTCACGTTTTTGTGCTAATTTTTCTATCTGATCTATATCTTTTTTCGTTGCAAGTCTTACTACGGGCTTTAGGGGAGCGACAATCTTATCCTCGTCCATGTCGGTGGGCAACATACTCACAAAGCCCATCTCCGTGCCACGCGCTGTTTCTACGATAACGGGAACGTTTTCCGAATACTCAAAATCGCCCGCTTCAAAATAGTAGACTCTGCACGATTTTTTAAATTTTACGCCAACTACTTTCGGCATTTTGCTTTTACCTCCAATATGGAATATAACGTACTGTCAATTACCGCCGTAACCGACGCGTTAAATTCCAGTTTTTGCTTACTTTCGGCAATACGTGGTAGGATTTTCAGTGCAACCTCGCCCGTATACCCCATGCTCTTTAGCGTAAGCAAATCTTTTATATTACTTTTAAGTTTAATCAGTGAGCCTTCTTTCGCGTCCAAGACCACAAGGTCCGCCATGATACGTTCTACGTTATCAAGCAGTTCGTAAACGCGTGTTTTCTGCGCAAGCCATTTTGCCGAATAATGCAACATATCCTTGCTCGTTTTCATATACAGCAACGTTTCCCTCACTATCTGAAACATTGCATACTTACTCCTGTCTTCCATCGCGCTGACCGCAATTCCCGGAAATCCACCCGACACCGAAAGCGCAAAATTGAACACGTCACTTTCGGGATAATATCTGAGCATTTGCTCTTTAAGTTGTTCGTATGAATACGGGGTAAGCTCTACGCGCTGACACCTTGATTTGATGGTAGGAAGAATGGTTGCCGTTTTTGCGCACTTGAGGATCATGCAGGCAGACTGAGGAGCTTCCTCCAAAGTTTTGAGCAGTTTATTCTGCGCCGCCTCGTTTGCCGTGTGCGCTACGTTTATGATATAAAACTTTTTATCAAGCTCCGTAGGGGTATAGTAAACGTCGGAAATAAGCCTGTCAACGTCTTCTACTTTTACCTTGTCACCCTCGGGAAAAACTCTGACGTCTACGTATCCGCCTCTTAGTACTCTATCTGCCACGTCCTCGGTATATTGACCGTTTTGGGCAATACGGTATGCTATAAACAGCGCAACCGCCTCGTCAAGCAGTGCCGAATCCTCACACACGAACATGTACGCGGAAAGCACGTTTCCGTTTTTTGCTTCCGCATAAATAGGGGCAAGCGATAGAGATGAATTAAGTAAAGACGCAAACTTCATCAGACAACACCCGCTTTTTTCATAGCGTCGACTATCTGCGCAAACACTCCGTCGACATCCTTGGACGAGTCTATTCTTACTACTCTGTCCTTGTTGTTTTCAGCTACGGCAAGATATCCCTCATATACGCGCTTGTGAAAGTCAAGCTTCTCATTTTCGAGCCTGTCGTTCTTGTCCGCTCCACCCTTTCTTGCAAACCCAAGCTCGGGCGGAAGATCCAAAAATAGAGTAAGGTCAATGTTTACGTCTGCCATGGCAATACGGTTAAGCTCGCCGATTAGCTGTTTATCGAGATTTCGTGCATAGCCCTGATAAGCCACGGTAGAGTCTGCATATCTGTCACAAACCACCACCTTACCCTCGCTGAGTGCCTTGATAATCTTTTCCTCGGTGTGCTGACGACGCGCCGCCGCATAAAGCAAAAGTTCGGTAACGGGCGTAAGAGCCTTATTGTTTGCATCCAAGATAATACTTCTTATCTTTTCCGCCACGTCCGTACCACCCGGTTCACGCGTAAAAATCGCATCTATACCGTTATTTTCAAAATATTCTTTCAAGAGCGCAAGCTGAGTGGATTTTCCCACTCCCTCGCATCCTTCTATCGTAATGAATTTCCCTTGCATAAATACCTGCCGTTTATCTATATATTAATAGCCGTAAAAATATCTTTCCAAAATAAATCCCGCAACCATAAACGTTTCGTTGTGATCGTCGTAATCACTTCCGGTGCTGTACTTTCCTACGGTGTAGGCGGTTGCATGCGAGTTTACTACCAAATACCCCTTGTCTTTTACGGGAATAGGTTGTCCATGCTCGTCCAATACGAGCTCCTCGTTCTCGTCCTTTTCGTACAAAATCTCCCTTCCGTCATACTGATAAAACTCAAACGGGCAACGCGCAAGGTTGTCAATCCTGAACCCGTAAATATTATCTTCTATACCTTTATAGTAAGAATCGTAATATCTGTCGGGATTAATCTCGCACTTGAATTGGAAAAGGTTGTCCATAATTCCGCTTCCGTCCGCATTGAAATAGTTATTAAGAACTCCGCTATCCTTAAGAAGATAGTCCTTAACGAAAAAGTCCGCATTGTCAAGCATGCTCGTACCGTTTTGCTTGTACTTATTACTTACCGCGGTAAGCACCTGATGTCCGGTAAGATTCATTTCGGACTCCGGTAAAATAAGAATGGTAGAACCCGAACCGCCGTTAGCCGTATATAAATCACGGTACTGAGGATCTGACGGTGATACGTGCGTAACGTATACGTCGCGGATCATATTATCTTCGATATTGTCGTCCAAAAACTTTTTAATATCTGCCTTAAGCGTATCGTCGTAAAACTTGTTGCTTACGATATAAATATCTAACCTTTCCCATGCTTTTGTTGTGGCTATCCAATCGAATAGAAAAATAGAAACAAATACCGCAATAACTGCAACTACGAGATATTTGAACCAGTCGTACTTAAAATGTTGCGCCAAACGTGGCTTTGTAATTTTATTATCCATTCTTTCTCCGTTTTTTGTTTAATCTGCGTCCGTACTTGTATAAATTTGAACGGACGTTGCGTCTTTGGGATTGTGGGCAGACCCACTCTCAATTTGAAGGACTAACTCTTACTAATTACTTGCTTTGCTAAAGAACAATAATTGGGTCAAGCGTCACGCTTGGTGCGGAGGCGCACTCCCAATATGAGAAAACTGACGATAGATAATTACTATCTTTTGCTAAAGAACAACTTATTGGATCCAACGTCACGTTGGTCAAATGCGAGCAAGAGAAGCAAACGAGGTTCTACCTGCAGGGCGCGTCCTTTTAAGGGGTTAGATGCGAGCAAGACAAAGATTTACACGTTCTTGCGCCGGGCGGTGCGGAGGCGCACTCCCAATAATACAACCAAGCAAGGTTGTGGAAATATGCAGTATTGCAAAGTATATAAGCCCTTGGGCGCGAAGTTTCAAATGCGAGCAAGAGAAGCAAACGAGGTTCTACCTGCAGGGCGCGTCCTTTTAAGGGGTTAGATGCGAGCAAGACAAAGATTTACACGTTCTTACGCAGGGCGCGTACTAAATCGTACGCAACCAAGTAAGGTTGTGGAAATCTGCAGTATTGCGAAGTATATAAGCCCTTAAAACTATTTTTTGATGGGTTTCATCGTGGGGAAGAGCAACACATCACGAATAGAGGAAGAATCGGTAAGAAGCATAACCATACGGTCGATACCGATACCAAGTCCACCAGTAGGAGCAAGACCGTACTCGAGTGCATTTACGTAATCTTCGTCCATCATCTGCGCTTCGTCGTCACCCTTGTCACGAAGTGCTACCTGACGCATAAATCTTGCCTTTTGATCAATAGGATCGTTAAGCTCGCTGTATGCGTTACCCATTTCTCTTGCGAACATAAAGAACTCAAATCTATAAGTCATTCTGGGATCTTCGTTGCTACGCTTGGTAAGGGGACTTACTTCTACCGGGTAGTCGCAAATAAACACGGGCTGAATAAGCTGGCTTTCTACAAGCTGATCGAAAGTTTCGTAAACGATTTCTCCCCAGCTCGTCTTGTCGCCAAGCTCTACACCCTTTTCTTCCGCTACCTTCTTAGCTTCCTCTGCGCTCATCTTATCGTAGTCTACGCCTACGTACTTGTTGATTGCCTGAAGCATGGTAAGACGCTCCCAAGGCGTTGTAAGATCGATTTCTACGCCCTGATAGCTGATTTTGTTACCCTTACCCGTTGCGGTAAGAGCCGCAGTAAAGATTTCCTCGGTGATGTCCATCATATCGTGATAGTCGTCAAATGCCGAGTAAAGCTCCATCATTGTAAACTCGGGGTTGTGCTTAATATCCATACCCTCGTTTCTGAACATTCTGCCAATCTCGTAAACCTTGTCAAAACCGCCTACGATAAGACGCTTAAGGTAAAGCTCGGGAGCAATACGCATATACATATCGATGTCAAGCGTATTGTGGTGAGTAATGAACGGTCTTGCATTAGCTCCGCCTACGATAGTGTTAAGAATGGGCGTTTCCACCTCTACAAATCCCTTGCTGTCCAAAAGCTCTCTAATAGCTCTTATTATCTTTGCTCTTACCATAAACTTTTCCTTAACTTCAGGGTTTACGATAAGATCAACGTATCTTTGACGGTAACGAAGGTCATTATCCTTAAGACCGTGCCACTTTTCGGGAAGAGGAAGAAGGGACTTGGATAAAAGAGTGATAGCGGTAGCGGTTACCGAAACTTCGCCCTTGTGCGTCATAAACACAAAGCCGGTTACACCTATAATATCACCGATATCAAGCTTTTTGAAGTCTGCATAGCTATCCGCTCCGAGATTGTCGAGCTTTACGTAAATCTGAATCTTGCCCTTGCTGTCAAGAATGTGGGCAAAGCTTGCCTTACCCATAACGCGCTTGGACATAATTCTACCTGCAATTGATACTGTTTTTGTGTCAAAACTCTCAAAATTATCTAAAATATCCTGAGAATACGCGTCACGAACAAACTTTGTCTTTGCAAAGGGATCGTCACCGCGTTCTTGAAGCATTGCAAGCTTTTCTCTTCTTATGCGCATCTGTTCGCCAAGATCTTGTTCTTCGGTTACTTCGTTAATGTTGTTATTCTTGTTTTCCATTGTAGTATTTCCTTTTATTTAATGCTGATTATTTTGTACATATCCTTATTCTTGCCGATAATAACAGGAACCGTATCGCCGGCTTTTTTGCCTACTACCGCCTTTCCTAAGGGAGCAACGTTGCTTATCTTTTGGGGAACGGAGTTAATATCACTCTCGGTGGCGCCCACAAGCACGAACGTCTTCTCTTGCTTGGTCTTAAGATTGCGAATAGTAACCGTTGCGCCGGGTTCACCTACGTCATAGCTGGTTTTGGGCTCGATAATTTCGCAGTTGTCGGTAATAGCCTCAAGCTCGGAAATTCTTGCCTCGATAAGCCCCTGCTGTTCTCTTGCAATCTGATACTCCGCGTTTTCGGAAAGATCGCCAAACTCTCTTGCAGTCTTGATATCACGTGCGTTTTTAAGACGCGCTACGTTCTTGTATATCTTGAACTCTACGTAAAGCGAAACGTAGCTTTCGAGCGTGAGCTTCGTATACTCCTTGTCGGGATCGGCAATAGTGGTTTCGCATTGCTGTAAAATGTTCTTGTACGCATCGCGCTCTCCCACCAAAACTTCTATATCGCTATACTCAGGCTCATTTTTCAGGTCTTCAAACGAGCATCTTCCTCCAAACTTACCTACTTTGCCCACGATGGGAGCAAAATCAACCGAACTCTCGTCCTTGTGATACTGAGAAATAAGGTTGTTATTTTCATCAAGAAGTTTTTTAACTTTCTCTTTTGTTGTTACTGAAATTCTAATTGGCATTATATTTTCTCCTTACCGTTTGTGCGGTAATATATTTTTTATTGTTTAAGCGTCTGAACAAACGCTCTTATTTTGTCGCAAGCCTTCTTTAACGCCTGCAAGCTGTATGCGTAAGAGCATCTTATAAAATACTCTCCGCTCTTTCCAAACGCTGAGCCGGGTACTACTGCAACCTTTTGCGAATATAGCAGTTTTTCGGCAAACTCCGCTCCCGTCATTCCCAAGCTTTTTACGCACGGAAATACGTAAAACGCGCCTTTGGGCTCAAAGCACTCAAGCCCCATTGAGTTAAACTCTTTTACCAAGAACTTTCTTCTCGTATCGTACGCCTCGCGCATTTCTTCAACGGCTGAGAAATTATCCTCAAAACCGCCCTTAATTGCAGTATACGCTCCGTACTGTGAAGCTGTGGACGCGCACATTATGGTGTACTGATGTATTTTATACATCTGCTTCATAACCTCTGCAGGCGCACAAACGTATCCTACTCTCCAACCCGTCATGGCAAACGCCTTGGAAAATCCGCTGATAAGCACGGTGCGCTCTTTCATTCCGTCAAACGACGCAATCGAGCAATGCTTACCACCGCCGTACGTAAGCTCTGCGTATATCTCGTCGGAAATTACTATAAGATTGTGTTTTTTAATAATGGGAATTAATTTCTCCAAATCTGCCTTTTCCATAATCGCGCCGGTGGGATTGTTTGGATAGGGCATTATTATGGCTTTACTCTTTGGAGTGATTGCGTTCTCCAACGCCTCGGGAGTAAGTCTGAATTCTTGCTCTGCGCTTGTTGCAATAGGCACGGGAATACCTCCCACAAGCGAAACGTTGGGCTGATACGAAACATAGGACGGATCGGGAACAAGCACTTCCTCGCCCGGTTTCACAAACGTTCGTAGTGCCATATCGATAGCCTCGGACGCGCCTACCGTTATGATAATCTCGCTTTTAGGTTCGTAGCAAAGCGAAAACCTGTCGGATAGGTATTTGGAAATCATTTCGCGAAGCTCTATCAGTCCTGCGTTGGACGTATATTGCGTCTTGCCTGCGATTATAGATTTTATTGCGCTATCGCGAATATACCAAGGCGTAACGAAATCGGGTTCGCCCACACCCAGCGAGATACAATCCTTCATTTCCGATGCAAGATCGAAAAACTTACGGATTCCACTCGGTGGCATATCCCTGACAACGGGATTTATTATATCGTCGTAATTCATGGTTGTATTATAAGCCTCTCTTTTTTCTGTCTGTCCAAAGCCACGCCTTCAATCTTGTACTTTTTGAGAATGAAATGCGTGGAAACTGCCTGCACCTGATTTATACACGAAAGCTTTTCGCTTACGAAACGGGCGACTTCTTTGAGGTTTCTGCCCTCAATGAAGATGGCAAGGTCGTACGCTCCCGACATAAGATAAAGATTTTTAACTTCGGCAAACTGCTCCACGTATTCGGCAATCTCGTCGTAGCCTTTTTCTTTCATGGGGTTTACCTTAACCTCGATAAGAGCCTGTACTCCGTCGCCGAAAAACTCGTCGTCGTTTACGATCGCGGAATACTTTACGATAACTCCGTCACGCTCGAACTCTTCGATGGCCTTTTCCACCTCGCTTTTTTCCAAACAAAGCATGTCGGCAATATGTTGCGCGGTATATCTCGCGTCGTTTTTGAGAAGATCAAGGATCTTTTTCTGGTTTGCTGTCATAATACTACTCCTTAAATATTTATTCGCTCTTTAAGCTATTGAGAACACCGCCTGCTTTGAGGAAAGTTCTCTGTCTTTCGGTAATGGACAAAACTACGGTAAACTCCACGTTCTTTGTAACGTTCTTAACGATAATCTTTTCATTGTTGATCTGTTCCGTTGCGTTTTCGATAGCAAGAACGTCCGCCATATCGATATTATCGTAGTCGCTCTCGTTTTCAAACACAAGGGGAAGAATTCCGCTGTTGATGAGGTTATCTCTGTGGATACGCGCAAAGCTCTTTGCGATAACCGCTTTAATTCCAAGATAAAGAGGCACGAGCGCCGCGTGTTCTCTTGACGAGCCCTGACCGTAGTTAGAACCTGCCACGATAATTCCGCCCTTTTTCTCCTTTGCTCTCTTTGCAAACTCGGGATCAACGGGGTTCATGCAGTAATCCGAAAGGTAGGGAATATTGGAGCGGTAAGGAAGAAGTCTTGCATTTGAGGGCATAATGTGGTCGGTAGTAATATTGTCTTCCGCCTTAAGCAATACTTCGCCTTTCACTGTTTCGGGCAACGCGGTATTTAAGGGGAACGGCTTAATGTTAGGTCCACGGGTTACTTCTATATCCTTAAAGTCCTCGGGCTTTAAGATAAGGTTATCGTTAATCTCAAAGCTTTCGGGCATTTGTACGTCGTAAAACTCACAAGCAGAAGGATCGGTAAAATATCCGTTGAGCGCGGTATACGCTGCTGTTTCGGGAGAAACAAGGTATACGCTTGCACTTGCCGTTCCGCTACGCGCGTAGAAGTTACGGTTGAAGGTACGAACGGAAACAGCGTTATTTTTTGGCGACTGTCCCATACCAATACACGGACCGCACGCACACTCTAAAACTCTCGCACCTGAAGCAATCATATCTGCAAGAGCACCGTTTCTTGCAAGCATTGTGAAAACCTGCTTGGATCCGGGGCTGATTGTGAGTGATACGTTGGGGTTAACCGTCTTGCCCTTAAGAATACGAGCAACCTTCATAAGATCGCGGTACGATGAGTTCGTACAGCTTCCAATACATACTTGATCTACTTTGATATCGGTAAGCTCGCTGATTTTTTTGATATTGTCGGGAGAGTGAGGACATGCGGCAAGAGGACAAAGCGTAGAAAGATCGATAGTGATCGACTCGTCGTACTGTGCATCATCGTCAGCGCAAAGGGGCGTATAGTCCTGCTCTCTGTTTTGAGCTTTCAAGAACGCCAACGTTTGCTCGTCGGAGGGGAATATAGAAGTCGTTGCGCCAAGTTCCGCACCCATATTAGTAATGGTAGCACGCTCGGGAACGGTAAGAGTTTTTACACCCTCGCCCACGTACTCTATAACCTTTCCCACACCGCCTTTTACAGTGAGGACTCTCAAAACTTCCAAAATTACGTCCTTTGCCGTAACGTTGGGGCGAAGAGCGCCGACAAGTTCTACTTTTACAACCTTTGGCATGTTAAGATGCAACGCACCGCCACCCATTGCAACTGCTACGTCAAGTCCACCCGAACCGATCGCCAACATTCCGATACCGCCTGCGGTAGGAGTGTGAGAGTCCGAGCCGATAAGAGTCATACCGGGCACTCCAAACCTTTCCAAGTTTACCTGATGGCAAATTCCGTTACCGGGCTTGGAAACGTAGATACCGTGCTTTAACGCTACGGACTGAATATATGCGTGATCGTCTGCATTCTCAAAACCGGACTGAATGGTGTTGTGATCGATATAAGCTACGGAGCGGTACGTTTTTACCTTATCCGTGCCAAGCGCCTCAAACTGAAGATACGCCATAGTACCCGTAGAGTCCTGCGTAAGAGTCTGGTCGATTTTAATTGCGATTTCCTTACCGGGAATCATTTCTCCCGATACGAGATGAGCTTTGATTATTTTTTGAGTTAAATTCATAATGTGCCTCCGCTTAAGTGATTTACTCATGTTCTTTGGGTTGTAATAATAAAAAAATGTATGCGGTAAAATAGATTTACCGCAACGAATTTTAATATATTATATTAAATTTAACGCTTTTAGTCAATCAAAAAACCGCCTTTTTAGAAGAAAAAACGGTTTTTTTTGCGAATATTTTGTCAAATCATCACATTTTAGCGCTCATAGCCGTCTTTTACGGTAAACTCACGCAATATTTCTCCGCTCTCGTGCACATATTTTACGGTTGTTCCGCTCTTTTTGAAAGTTACTGCAGAGCCCACCATTCCGCCGTGAATATTTGCGCCTACGATTACAGGATAGGAGTGGGGGAACTTGTTGCGAGGGTCGGTACTGCTTACGTAATCAAGCTCGTGCTGATGTCCGCAAATCACAAACTCAATGCCAAGTCTGTCAATCTCCTTACCCCACTTAGCATAGGTTTCGGGCATAATATCAAACACTCCGCCCATGCTTCTGCTACTCATAAAGGGAACGTGGCACACGGCAAATTTGAACGGACGGTCTGCAAGCTTAAGCTTTTTGAGGAATGTAAGTTCGTCCTTTCTGTACTGCTCAAAGAAGTTGAGCGAACAGTATTCGGGATGATCGTCAAGCTTGTCCTCTCCGCAGTCCAAAACCAATCCGCTAAGAGGTCCTGCAACAAAGTCAAAGTACGCTCTTCCGTCATACGTAGCCATGTAATCGGTTACTTTTTCTGCTAATGCGCCTCTCGTATCGTGGTTACCTCTGCCTACCAATGCAGGTAAAGAACCGCCCGTTACGTCACCAATAAGCTTGGATAATTTTCTCAAATTCTCGTGACTGTCGGACTCTGCAAAATCTCCGTTTACGACAAACAAATCAAGATCGTCGCCAAAGTAAGACGCTACTTTCTTTGTGCCGTCCCATTCTCCGTGAATGTCGGCTGTGTAAATCATATTTACGTTATCTTCCTTTTCGATAGGCTTAAACGCATACGTTACACACTGCTCCTCACCTACTTCGGGGAAATACGATTTTCTCTCAAAAACTCTCTTGTAGCAAACGGTATAGCTCTTTTGCTTATCAAGATGCTTTTGGGGAATAAGGAATTTTTGAACGAGATTTACGCTGGGCATAATTCCCGTATTGTTCGCATAATAAGTTTTCCTTCCCACCTTAATATAGCATACGCCTTGTTCCAAAACGTTGACGATGATCTCGTAATTGTTCTTTACCAATAAAACGTTGGGATTACAATACAAAAAACTCATAATTTTCTCCTGTTAGAATTTTATTTAGCTTTATATATTGTACCACGATATTCTGCATTTGTCCACAAGAAAATCAAAGAAATAACAGATAATTTCAATTTATTACCCCCTAAATTGCAATTCCAAACACAGCCCTCACAAAAAATGCTCGCCACTTTCCCGCCCTTGCAAGCCACTTAAGCGTGGCAACTTCTATCCTTTGTTTTATAAATGTTTATAAAAAAAGCTTGATAAAAATTTTTTTATATGCTAAAATACATTTATGAAGATTTGGATAAAGTTACAAAAGGGCGATAAAACGCCTGCTCATATCGTGGTAGAAATGCCACCAAACGCAACCTACGACGAGTTTCTTCTCGCACTCCGTGAAGGCTGTCACGCCTTAGACGTTTCCACTCCATCCGTGCTTGCATCGCATCACGCAAGATTTATGCGCTTTGGTACGGTACGCTTTTACCCTGACGACTTTGTTGAAAGCGTCGCCTTTGACAAAATGGAGATAGAACAATTCCGCTCCAAAAAGCCCCACGTCCCCTCAATCTACGACGTGTAAGAAATAGTTACAAAAAAAACGCAAATCATCCCTCAAACAAATCCAATGAGCGGATGATTTTTTATTTGAAAACACCGCGAATAAAACACCATTAAAGCACATAAAAAAACACAAAATGCACGAAAATCTCATATACGTATACAAGTTTTCCGTGCATTTTTTGCTTTGTTAAGTAGCAATGGATTAGATTAAACAGTATTATTCTTTAACTTTATACCACTAATGCTCCTCGTTCGTTTTTATAATTTCTTTTAGCAATTGCTCAAATTCATCAGTTCTAAAACCACGTGATTGCATTACACCATCCTCGCTCAGGCGTAATATCGCAACGGTTTTCCCGTCTTTAATTTTATAGTTTGAGTATTTTCCTTTATGTACATACACTCTTTGATTTGTTGACCCTCTAAACTGAAGATAAATATTACGTTTGTCTTCTATATATCTCCCCGACACCACTATATCAGACAGATTCCATATCTTTCTTTGAATACTGTTTAATTCTTTATAAAGATATCCCGTAAAAAGAACTACAGTCTTTCCATTAGCCTTTAACGTTTTAACAAACCCATATAAACCTTCGGCTTGATCCAACGGTTCTCCGCCATGCAAGGTAACACCATCAGTGTCCATACAAAGCTTAACAAGTTCTGCAGTTGATATGTTTTTTCCAACACCAAACTCCCATAGGTGTTGATTAACACACCCTTTACATCTCAACGAACAACCTTGTGTAAACAAGAGCAACCGCTTACCGGGACCGAACAAATGCTCATTTTCTTCATACGAATACGTTCTATAGTTAATCATTCTTAACCTTCACTTTCGTATCGTTAGAAATCTTTTCCTGAAAATATTCATTTTTTTTCTTGCGAGTAACATTGCGTGCAATATCTTTCATTAACCTATCCAGCTCTGTAACACACTCTGTACCAACAAACCCATCTGTAGTTGCATGTATTTGTCCATCCTCAAAGACATCTATTGTTATTTTCTTTTCTTCCATTAATCATTCCTCACCAATACCAACTGAATCTGCTTATCAACTTGCTTTTTCTGAACAGTATAACCCATTTTTTTAGCTCTATCTGCGAGCAGTTCAATAGTTCCATTTTGAACATGTTTCTTTATTTGACAAGTTTCTCTCCTGATATCAGATAAAAACTTTTGCAATTTTTCTTCAACCCTGTATCTATCGGATTCCACTCCTTGCGACTCATTATCAACAAATGTTTCTTTACCATCGATAGACACAAAGCCCTCTCTCTTTATCTCCCTAATAAAGGACACCAGCTCTAAATCCGACAGATATCTATTGCTTAAATCACTAAATAGCTGCTTGTTATCTATATTTACAGCTTGTTGCAATATACTAAGATTTTTAGTGTAATCATAACTAACACCGCTTATTTTTAACAATCCCGTAACAATATCACCTATAATATACGTATTTCCCCTCATTCCCTCAATCTTGATAGGTTTTATCTTCATTCCAAACCCATTCACTATATCTATCAAGTTAGGCGAAATCCTATATCTGTCATTAACAATCAAACAATCACCAACATTATAGACATTCATATTCTTCAGGATTACGTTTAATTTATCCAATTTCATATCTAAACATAACGTAAGAGCCTCCTCTATTGTTTTAACATCGTTTTTTGAGATGGTATTTATGGACACTTTAATATTTTGCACTGTAATTATAGGCTCATAAACATAGTCATCCCAACCATAATCGTCATCATCTTCACAGCTCATACTTTACCTCCTTGCTAAACACCTTATTTTAAATTTTTCTTGTATATGCTTTGTTTCGTCGTATTCTTTTAAATCTTCAATAACAATATATTGCTGTCCTTCTTTTTCAAAGACTTTATAATCTTCAGGAATTTCCACCTTTAATAACCTTTCGACTATTAAAACTGTTTTGTTTAAAAACTCTTTAATCTTATAAAGATACTTAACAACAAACTCATTCAGCATCATTATTTTTGTCTGCTCTGTCTTTTCTATTACCTGACCAATTGAATCTTCGCTTACAGAATTCTTATACTGTCCTGCAAGTATATCATTGCATTTTTGCAAAAATGCTTGCAATTCTTTATTGCCATGGTTAGACGCATTTCCTTCAAACCGTTTTTTTAGACCAAGCAAATCGCTGATTTTCTTTTCCAAAGTCTTTACACGACTTGTATTTTTGAGAACGTCTATCCCTTGTTCAATCAAGGCTTTCTTTTCAACTACTTGACGTTGATATCCTGCAATTTCATCGTCAAATTTATCGAACTTCGTATCAGAATTTTCAGTATTGATTTCAGAAAACATTTGCTCACAATACGATAAAAGCCTTAATTGTGTATCTTGCAATAAGTTAAGAAATTGCGAGTTCTTAGAATAGTATCTCTTATAGGTGTATTCATCTACTGCTTTAACAAGCCATTTATACCAATCGTTTATTTCCGCAAAAACAAAACTCAAACCATCTTGTTCAGAAAACTCTCTGATTTCGTCAATAGCATTTACAAAATTAATCTTATACACCTTTTTTATCTCTTTAGCTAACGATAAAATTGGCTCATAAATACAAGACAGTTTATATGTATCATCCTTTATTGGCGGAATAAGTGTAAATTGATATTCCACACGTTTTGCTACCGCCGAATACTCATTATGCTTATTACAGATTGTCGCATCAAAAACATTGTTCACAAAGTCATCCATTGTAGGAATAACTTGACTTATTTTGATTTGGTGAGAATCACCAATATTTAATTTTTGAATTTTACCGTTAATGCAAACATAGTAATTCCCAACAAGGTCTGCAGAAAGCACCTTATCATTCAAGTAGCAACTCTTAAACAGTTTTCCAAAACAAGAAAAGGTGTCTTTTATGGGGTAAGTTGCATATATGTCATTTTTGAGAACCCTAAGAGAAAACAGTGCGTTATATCCATTATTCAAAAACACCCCACTGCCCACATAATCACTCACAAGCAGTGTTACGCCCATTTCTTTTGTCCAATCAAGGATTTGTTTTGAAAAGGCTTTTTCGGACACTACGTAGTATATTTGTTCGCAACATTGTTTTTTAGCCTCGGATATAAGCTTTGTATAATCACTGTCACCGTTTTTATCCATAAAGAAAACAGATTTATTGCTCTTAAAAAACTCATAGCTTGCAGATACCTGCTTATTATTAAAATAAACGTTATCTATAGTATCATCTACCTGAATAATGTCCGTATCAAGAACAACCTTGATATTATTACGCCCAACCACTCCTATATAGCTAAAATTAACAGTTTCGTCAACTTCAACTTTATTAAAGTGCAGGTCAGAGTACGATTTCAGCAAGCCTTCGTTTTTTACAATTATATTGAGTGTTATATATTTGTTTACCCACTTAAGCTCCGCAACAATTACACTTGGTATACAAACTTCTGAAAGAATAATATTTACAGTATTGGAAAACGTTATGGATGAAACCAAATCTACAAAATCCAACTGTTGAAATGAATAATTAACAGCATTGACAGAATTAAACGGCGTAAAAAGTGTCCAATAATTTTCAAAAATATTATTCTTTGTTATATTAATTATTTTATTTTCTATCATAGTTTACTTCTTCTTGCTTATAAAGGGATTTGAATATTCCTGTTGAAGTCTGGGTACTTCTTCCCCAAGCTCCTTAACTTCTTCGGGCTTTTCACTACTTGCCATTCTTGCACGCTGTTCTGACCATTTACGAAGATTAGCGATTGTTTCTGCCATAGTTCTTGAAAGCGGACTCGTTGCATCAATACAGTCAAGAAGATTCTTCATTTCCAAATCCTTTTGACCGTTTGCATACGCATTAAACAAGGCTTCGTTAACAACCTCTTCTATTTCCGCTCCGGAGAAGCCTTCACTTGCTCTTACAAGCTTTTGCATATCAAGACCGAGAGTTTTTGCATCTCGACCTTTGTTGTTAAGGTGAATATTGAAGATATTTTCTCTTTCCTTTGCGGAAGGCAAGTCTACAAAGAAAATTTCGTCAAATCTACCTTTACGGAGAAGCTCGGGCGGAAGCGAACTAATATCATTTGCTGTTGCTACAACAAATACAGGTTCTTTCTTTTCTTGCATCCAGGTAAGGAACGTTCCAAACACACGTGCACTCGTACCACCGTCAGTTCTACCACTGCTTTGCGATCCGCTCAAACCCTTTTCAATCTCATCAATCCAAAGAACACAAGGGGAAATTGTTTTTGCAACGTCAAGTGCATAACGAATATTTCTTTCAGACTCACCTACAATGCCGCCGAACACCTTGCCCAAGTCAAAACGTAAAAGCGGGAATTTCCACTCATTTGCAATGGCTTTTGCTGTAAGAGATTTACCACAACCCGGAACACCGAGAAGCAACACTCCACGAGGAGTATTCAAACCGAAATCCTTTGCAGAATCGCTATAAGCATTTCCACGTTTATGTATCCACTCTTTAAGATTCTCAAGACCGCCAACGTTCGTTAAATACTCCTTTGGATGGAAGTATTCCAATAGTCCGCTCTTCTTGATTATTTGCTCCTTTTCGCTGATAATAAGAGGAATTTCCTCTTCAGTAAGCTTTCGGTTCTGAATGATAGCTTTTGCAAAAGCAAGGCGTGCTTCCATTACGGTAAGACCAAGAGCCGACTCTAAAAGCTTTGAAGTAATTTCGCTTTCAACACAATACTCGTCATATTGCTTAACTACGCTGTCTGCTATAATTTCAATCGTGTCACGGTCAGGCAAATCAACCTCAATAACGGGAAGCTCTTTTGAAAGCTCTTCCGGAACAAACTTGCTCGGAGAACTCAAAATAATAGCCTTTTTGTAGCTTCCCTCATAATTCTGTGGACGCATCATTTCACGCAAATACCTTATATTGGTAGGATGATTAGTTTCGCTGTAAGGATGAAAATCTTCCAAAACGAGAAGCATATCATTTTCTGCTTTTATATAGTAGTCTAATACTTGGGGAAGAGTAATACAATCGGGATTAATCGACTTAAACCCATTGCCAGCCCAAACCTTTAGTCCCGAAACACTACTCCACGAATACCAATCAACACCCAAATCTTCGGCAACGCAGTTGGCAAAACCGTGTACACGTTCCCACTCAAACGAAGCAACTTCAACGACTTTTGCTCCTGCTTTAATTAAAACTTCTAATTCTTCTTCGTAATATCTCATAATTATTCTCCTTATTAAAATTCCCTAACAGCACATTTAACTTTATCGGTTGACTCAATTATTTCTCCATTTCGATTTTCAGCTTCTACCTTGACATAATAATCATAGCCGCTATGCTTTGGCGAAGAATATCCACCCCCAACAACGTGTACAGTCGATGCCGCCGCTGCCGAAATAGTTCGTCTTGTAACTCCATCTACTGCCGCTAAACCCGTAAAAGTGCAATACAATTCCGTTCTCTCGTTTATACGTTTTGAAATTGCTTGTTCATTGATATA
>JAGAPA010000088.1 GCA_017623455.1 Clostridia bacterium
CATACAAAAACTACACGAATATATTTACTATTACAACAATGAAAGAATATCTTTAAAATTGAAAATGAGTCCAGTTAAATACCGAACTCAATTCCAATATATTTAATTTAATTTTTTGTCTAAACTTTTGGGTTCACATCACAAGTCCACCGCTTTTATTTAACGACGATTATTTTGCTACTATTAATTCCAACCATAACCCGTAGGAGCAATCATATTTTTTAACCATAACCCATAGGATCAACCGTATTTTTTAACCACAATCCCTAATCACATATTTTTTATAACCTCAAACCCTAAGCACAAGTATAGTTTTTTCCTCAATCCCTAAGCACAAGTATAGTTTTTTCCTCAAACCGTAGGGGCGATTCACGAATCGCCCACTATACAAATACACTTAACTGCAATTAATTATTAAATAACGTTAAAAAACTAAAGACTCTTAAACGCCAGTTTTACAACGTTTAGTCAAACAAGCCTTTTGCAATACTCTCACACGTACAAAACTCCACATCAGGCAGATTTTGCAAAAGCGTTGCAGGAATTTGGGGCTGAGGCTTGTCGAAAAGCACGTGCTTCACTATTCCGTGTTGCCACTCACGATTGAGCGCGATATAGATTTTTTTGGAAGCCAATATTTGCTTCATTCCCACGGTAATGCAAAACTCGGGCATTCCGCGAAGATCTCCACGCTGATATCCGTACGCATTTATGGTACGCGTTTCACGGCTAATAGGTAAAACGCGAGTACCTAAGTTTGCATACTCTTGCGCCGTTATCGTATCGCCCTCTTCCGCCGGCTCGTTAAAGGCTATATGTCCGTTTATGCCAAGACCGCCCAAGCACAAATCCACTCCGCCCAAGCTTGCAATAAGCTCGTCGTACTCCTTTTCCTTGCTGGCTTGTGGAAACATTCTTTGCTCTATCGGCATAATAAGCTCGGGGTTCACCCTACTGTAAAACTCACTGTTCATGCGCTTTTTGAAGCTCATATAATGCTCGGGATCTATCATTTCAGTGGGCGACGTCATATACTCGTCCATATTGAAAAACCAAACGTTTTTGAGTGATACTTTAAGCTGATTTACCATTTTTGCCAAAATTGGATACTGATCGGTAGGACCTACGGGGACAATCATTACCGTATTTTTATTTTGCGCGTTGTTTTTCATAATCTCACCCAGCATTGTAAGCGCCATATCAAAATACACGTCCCACTCTTTATCTACCGTTCTGAATTTTATTCCGTTTACCTTAGTTTCCATATTTTTTCTCCTTAAATAACCTTTTTGCCGTTACAAATCAATCCTACAAGCTCCAAACCGTCGGAAAGAATACAAATATCCGCGAGCTTGCCAACCTCTAAACTTCCCACTGCCTTATCAATTTTTACCACCTTTGCAGGGTTGAGCGTACCCATTCTTACCGCGTCTGCAAGCGGAATGCCTGCGTCTACAAGATTTTTAACCATTTGTCTAACGCTCGTAATACTACCGGCAAACCGACTTGAATCCGCAAGCGTAGCCACGCCGTCGCCGATAATAACGTCCTGCGCGTTTTCTCCGCTTCCCAGCTTGTACACTTTTCCGTCCTTTTTCATACCTGCACATCTTAGCGAATCGGACACTACGCAAACCTTATCGCTACCCTTTGCTTTTATAATCATTCTTGCAAGAAGCGGTGGGATATGCTTATTATCCGCAATAATCTCCGCCGTAAGTCTATCGTCTAAAAGCGCATACTCCCTAAGTCCTACGTTTCTCACTCCGTCCACAAACCTAAGCTCACTCATAGCGCAATACAAATGCGTAAGGTGGCTAAGCCCGTTTTCGATAGCCGGCATAAAATCGGGATAAACACCGTCGTCGTGACCTCCGCTTACCACAATACCTTTTTCAACGAGCTGTCTTGTCATCTCGCCTGCACCTTCAAGCTCGGGAGAAATTGTAACAGTTTTTATAACGTCCGCAAAATCAAGTAAAAACGAATAATCGTCCTTTGAGGGAACAAGCAAATCTTCTTCCTTTTGCGCACCCTTGTTTCGCTTAGACAAATACGGTCCTTCTACGTGTGCACCTACTACCTTACAATCTCCGCTTTGCCTGCTCATATAGTTTTTACAAAACTGCAAAAACTCTACAATCTCACTTTTGGGAGCAGTACACGAAGTTGCCACAACGTTAGTCGTTCCATTGCTTAAATGGAAGGAAAGCGCCTTAGAAAACGCCTCTTCGCTTTTATCCATAAAGTCCGCGCCAAATCCACCGTGAGTGTGAATATCCACAAAACCGCTCGTTACCGTTTTTCCACTCGCATCAATAACTTCTTCGTCCGTTTTGGGCGATACGTATGCGCTAATCTCGGTAATTTTGCCGTTTTCTACTCTGATATCCGCCTTTATTATTTTAGTGGGTAACACCACGTTTCCGTTCTTTATTATCATACTCAAAATTCCAAATTTTCGCCGTTTGCAATACGGGCAAGTAACTGACTTAATATCATAAACGCTCTGACGTTATGGAACGGACCTTTCCAATCGCTACCCTTAATATAGTTTATAGGCGTTCCGTCGCGATGAAGATGTCCAAACCACTCGGGATGTCCCTCGTCGGGGAAATGCTCAAAAACGTATGACTTAATCTTATCAAAAAGATCCAAATATTTTTCGTCTTTTGTAAACCAGTACGCATAAGTCAGTGCAATCATAGCCTCGCAATGCACCCACAAAAGCTTCATGTCCCACTCAAGCGAAAGCACGGGCTTGTTCTCTACGTCTACAAAATAGAACATTCCGCCTTTCTCGTTATCCCAGCCTCTTTCTATTGACCACTCGGTAATCTTGATGCATTTTTCCATAAGCTTAGCATCCTTTCTATGCACCGCTTCTTTCATCATAAACCACGCCGTTTCCAAGCTATGACCGGGATTAATAAAACGTCCGTCGGGAGAATTAAGCCTTTCGCCGTTTGAACCAACCGTTTCAAAAAGCGCCTTCTCGTTTTCCTTTACAAACACGTTAAGAATAGTATCCAAACTGTTTGAAATCACCTCGTTATACTTGGGATTATCGTCAATCTCACGCATGCACTGAGCAACGTTCATCATTATCATAACGATACTGTGTCCGCGATTTTTTCTGGTTTTGGGATTTACCTTTGCAGGGAAAACACCCGGAGTCGTGTAATAGTAAAGCATCTTGTCAAACAGCTTTATTGCGCGCTCTTTAGCTTCTTGTAATCCGGTTGCTTTATAGTATTCTGCATACCCCATAACGGCAAACGCCTCGGAGAAATAGTACCTTCTCTCTACAAGCGGTTTCCCGTCCCTCGTTACTCTAAAATACATGTGTCCGCTATCTGTAAAGCAGTACTTGTTTATAAAATCATATCCACACTTTGCCGCGTTCAACCACTCCTGCTTTTTTCCAAACTCGTTATAAAGCTTGGAAAACATCCACAAGCTTCTGCCCTGTTGCCAAACGGATTTATCCTCATAAAAAAGCTCGCCGTCGCGCATAAATCCGCACAAATATCCACCGTATTCATAATCAGGCGAAAGCTTCGTCCAAAACGGCGCAAAGTTGTCAAGCAACACTTCTTCAAACTCTTTTGCCCATTTATATAATTTAGTTCTCATACTCTTTTCCTCATTTTTTGTTAAAAAATCCCACATACGTATACCACTTTTCGTGTCAAAATATATTAACCTAGTTTAACGTAACCACGGCGCGCAACTCTTTTCATAGTTGTACCATAGTCCTCGTCAAAAGTTCTCATCATCTGACTTGCCACCGCTTGTGGGAAGTACACACCACCGTCAAACGTGCCTGCAAGACAAATATTGACAGGACCTTGCGCGTTCTCTTTTACACATTCAAGCAACTTTTTTGCATACTTGCCATACTGCATCCAGTCCGCTGAAAATTCTCTCCAGGCGCTCTCTCTCACCTTTGAGTCGTGCTCGCAAATCTCGTCAGCGTTTACGCCCATAACAAACGGACCGCGTTGAGAAACAAACTTAGACCAGTCCAACGTCATTGCGCCCTTTAACACAAGTCCGACAGGCGCGTTAGCTCGAAGCTTAAGGATTTTTTTAGTAACCTCTAACGATTGCTGAATTTTATCCTCACTAACGTCGCTGGGCGCGTATGAGTAGGGGAAAGCACCCCTGTCTTCCCACCAACCCGTTTCCTTTCCATCCTTGATTTTACTGTGGAACTTTAGCGTTCTTGCGCAGTCTTCCCACAGTATTTCCACGCGCTTATCCACCTTTGCAATCTCGTCCAGCCTGTTTTCTACCGACGAAGAATGTAAACCGAACTGAAGCTTAAGATTTGGATACTTTTCGAACAATTCGGCGGACGTATTATTAACAAGCGTAGTTACTGCTTCTGCAATAAGTCTTCCGTCTATAAACTCGTCGCCACGCTCGGTAAAAGATTGGAAATAAATTCCATCACAACCAATAGGCGCGTATTGAGTTTCGTACTCTTCTACGATTTTGCGTTGTAATTTTTTCAAAGACTCGTCGCTAATATCCAAAATCTCGCAACAGTTCACCTGCCACCCCCAAGCATAGCCGTACAAAACTTCTATGCCGTACGAATGAGCATACTCAATGACGTCTTTAGCGTTAATAGGAACAAAATCATTCCAAATAATAAGCTGATTGAGCTTGAGCCTTGCCATATTTTCGATATACTCTATATAGTTATTTATGGGATGCCCCCAAGTAAACACGCTACGCGTAGCAAAATTAGGGCTTTCTGCAAAACTTCCAGCCCTCATTGGTCTATCGAAAATCTGCTCTACCATACGCACCGCGTTTCCGCAAGCAAAGATATTTTCGTGCACGTAATCATCCACAAAACTTACCGCGCCATAATAAAGCTCTTTGTCGTCAAACGCAGTTATAACTACTATTCTGTCGCCGTTATCCACCTCGCGCTTAGCAACCTTTATCAAAAATCCGTCCTTAGGAATTTCCTCTTCTTTCACAAATTTCCTAACCGTTTCACTCTCTTGATAAAGCCCGATAACAATAGCGTTTTTCTCTATCTCCGCTCCGTCCTTTTCGCACGGGAGCACACAAATACGGTATACGCCGGTTTCTCTAATAAGCCACTTGCCGGCTTCCTTTGACAAAAAATCTACCGCACGCTTTTGGATTCCCTCATAGTTTGTGTAAATAATCTTCCAATCGTTTTGCCTCATTGCTTTCTCCCTAAAAAATTACTTATAGCGCGATTTTAACCGCTCCGCTTTTGCTTTTTTTATTTTATCACACGCACGCACTTTCGTCAATACCTAAATCAATACAGAAATGTCGTTTTTCGAAACTAATACATAAAAAACAAGAATGAAAAATTTAATCTTCATCCTTGCTTTTCTCTTTTTTAGAATTTATTATCTTTCGGCAGTAATTAGTCCGTCTTTTACGATAAGCTTACAAACTCTTGCCGTGCGGTATTTTTCCCCATAGGTACGTGCGTGGTATATTGCGTAATACTCGCCTTTGTACTTTATAACGCTATGATGTCCCGTACCCTCTTCAACGTCGTTTTTGATAATAACAGGAGCAAATTTATCGTCGTTAGTATGCTTTTTATACTCTACTTTTGTAAGGTCTTGCTCGTCGGTTTTACAAGCGGAATAGCCTACGTGATAGGTATCGTCTTGATAACAACCTCCGCTATACATTACGTACTGCCAACCGTCCTCGTAAAACCAGAACGGTCCCTCTATCGTGTGCCATCTATGCTCGGGAGTATATGACGGCGTAAAAATTTCCTCGTCAAAGGTAGGCACGATTTTCTCTACGGGCTTACCCTCTACGGTGTACGGATCTAAAAGCCTGTCCACGTACACGCGCGTACCAATTCTGTCGCCCTCTTCGTTATTTTTTGCAAACCACAAAAACAAGCCCTCGTCAGTCTTTACCACGTGCGAATCTATCGAAAAATAGTTATAAAGCTTTTTCTCGTTTTCAAACGGGCCGAGCGGAGAATTTCCACAAAGCGCGTACATAAATTGAAACTCGTTACCGCGAATAAAGGATACGTACATATAATATTTGTCCTCGATCTTGATAACAGAGGGCGCCCAAAACGTTTTTCCTTCACCGCTAAGCTTGGTTACAACACCTTCAAACTTCCATTCTCCAAATATATCGTCTGACGAGTACGCCTCCACGCCCTCGCCTGCCGTTACGTACAAATAAAATCTTCCGCCATCCTCGAAAATAAACGGATCAGCCTGACTTTTGTTTTGAACGTTAAATGATAATTTCATACACTCCTCCTTCAATTTTATATTTCGTCGAATATTACCTATTTTACTTACTATGCTTGCCTAAGCACTAAAGCATACGTCTTAAAAAGGCGCCTACAAAACGCGAACGAACTATCGCGTTATATAACGCCTGATAATGCCGGCGTATTTACTCTTTTAACAAAACCTCTTTGTTTGTTCCGTAAAAAACATCCGCATTGCGGGCAAGCTTTTTACAAACTTTTTCAAACTTTTCCCACGTTATATACTCCGCATCCAGCTCAAACGAATGTCCCCAAATATATAATAATCCGCTATCCTGCTCACTTAAGAACCTATCCACGATATTATCCAAATCCTCATCGATAAAATGCACCGTAGGGTTAAACCTGAACAAATCACTTTGACTATCAAACTGATAGGTAGACGTAATCGTTCTTGCATATTTTACGCCCGTTCTTGACGCAACTATCTGCGCAACTCTTTCGTCGTTGTTTTTCCCACCGCAAGGGTACGCCATTCCGACAACCTCGTATCCGCAAAGCTCAGACAGATTTTTCCTATCCTCCTCCACTTGCCACACAACCTCGTCGTCACCTAAAAAAGTGAGGTTTGGATGCGTAAGCGTGTGAACGGCAACCTCGTGACCTTTATAAATATCTTTAACCTCGTTTGGCAAAATTTTATCGTGGCGAACAGTTCTTCCGTGTCTTTCAAGCAACCCCTCCTTGCCCAAAAGGCAAGAATTTAAGTTAAAAGTAGCCTTTAAATCATACTTATCAAGAATTTCAACAAATCTAATATCCTGCGTTGTTCCGTCGTCAAAGCTGAGCGTTATTGCCTTTTTCTTACCTTTCCACATAAACTATTCTCCAAAATTTCGCTTCATTTATTATACCACACAAAAACGCAAACCGCAACAAAAAAACTATTTTTATTCTAATCTTACAAAAACACAGGGAGATTTATTGACCAACCCGTGTTTTTGCGTTTCAAAACTACTAAACTCCCACCATTTCCACAAAAATATAGAATTATACGCAGATGCGGAATACTTCTACATTTTGAAACTTGCTTGCCGGTGATGATTTTGTCATATCACATTAAGGCTGAGCTTTCAATGGGTATTACTTTTATTGTAGTTATTTTTTCTTTATCTTTTTTATTTGCTCTTCATAATAAATCGTAAAACGCCACCTTTCATAATCTCTTGCATTGAAATCTTGAATACGTATAGCTGTTTTTCGTTAAAAAACACCTTATCAACGCATATCTCATTCTCACTTTTTCTCTCTCTTATTATCCTAAGCGTGTTACCACCAGAAAGCTTTATGCTCGCTTCGTCTATTTGTGGCGAGCCTATCAAAAACACTCCGCTTCCGCTTTTTGGAAACAATCCTAAAGCATTAAACACAAACAACGACGATAATCCACCCGAATCATTGTTGCCGGGCAAACCACTTACGCCCAGTCCAAACGAACGATTTATACATTCGTGCATTATCTCACAAAGTCTATCGTGTCTGTCAGCATAAATATAAGCATACGGCGTTTCCATGTCACATTCGTTATTAAAGCCCTCAAACCTATGATATTGAGTTTGCGCAATATCGTCGTACGCATTAAGATGCGTTATTTGCTTTACGCTCTGACCACCAAATCCAAAAAAATTATCGAGCATCACAGCAAACTTTTCTTTTCCTCCTGCTAACTCAACTCTATCTTCCATATTGCTTTGCAATCTAAACGAATAAGTATACCTATCCCCTTCATAATATTTTGACTTGTTTGACATTAACCCGTCGCTTGAATACGCGTTAATCCAATACTTAGACAAGTCAATTAATCTATCTTTTAATTTTTCGTTATTCGTAATATTCGCAACACTCAAACACGCGTCGCTAACATCCAAAATATGTGTAAAACGCTCAAAGTAACCACTTGCTATAAAATCCTTATAATCATCTCTATCTAATTCGCGCTGTATGCACTCTTCGATATCAAATACGTTCGCTCCGTCCACACCCATAAAGTACGCATCGCAAAGTGAAAAAATTGCCAACATTTTTGCTTGCTCTTCACACGGAAACACGTTAGACAACCCAAAACTGCAAGGAATTTTCCCTAACGTTTTGCTGATATTTACTATCCCTTTTACAATCTTTTCTCCCATCTTTGGATAGCTCAAAAAAATAAGTGGTAAAACAGTCTTGTATTGATCCCAAAAGGTTGCAAAATCCGTAATACACTCCCCATCTACTCCCAAAACTCGCTCGCCCGTCATATCTGTTGGTTTTATTAGAGAGTGATATAAATTGGAATAAAATTTTTGCATTATATCTTCGCTTGCTTTAATGCTAAATACCGATAAATACTCGTTCCACGTGTCATTCGCCTTTTTTACAACGTTTTCAAATTTTTCAGCAACTTCCCTTACGCTTTTAATTGCAAGCGCTCTGGACACGGTAGAATAACCAACTTTCAATTGCGCCGTATCCCCTATAACGTCAAATACAACACCGTAAGGCGAAAGCATATTTTTAGCATAAACTCCACTACGTTCAACGTTTTTTTCAAACAATTTTACGCTCGCACTTTCGCTCTCGATTGACACAAAAAAGTGTAAACGTATACCGGAAAACACGCCACTAAAGGCTATTTCATTATTATTTAATATCTCTATCTCACTCTCTGAAACTTCCGTAAAATAACTATTTCCAAACTCTTTACAAAGTCCGTTATTAGAAAAATCAATAGCTATTCTTCCACCATTTTTTTCAAAAGTATACTTATGTACCGCAACGTTATTACTTACCGAAAGTTCACAAACAATATCATCAATTTCCGCTTTATAATATCCCGGTTTTGCTTGCTTGCTCCTAAGTTTTTTAGGCTCGTTAAAATTAGCAATATCCCCATAAAAGGGCGACACTATTGCATAATTATAATAATACTGTATTGCGCCCGTTCCCGATTGATGCAAGTGCGAAAATCCAATAACATACGGCTCTTTAGCAAGTTTTTTTATTCCACCACAACTGTTAGGATAGTGCAATCCATATCCGGTAGGATATCCCCCACTATACGCTCCAACCGACATTTTACCAAACGGCAATGTAGCGTGTGGAGTGGTGTTTCCACAAAGCGCTTTTATATAAAACCACTTCGATGCAAGCCCGTCATCAAAAAATCTATCAGTTTCGCCGTTACCATAAAACACGTCAACGAGCTTGCAATAATCAGTTTTCTTCATTATTTAATACTCCTACTCTGTATAACACAACTATTAGCAACACCATCATAAAACACAGTTGCGCTCATTATCTTATAATTAACGCAACGTCGTTGTTTCAACGCTTTCTTACAATATTAATAGAACCGTTAAAAGATTATTTCAATGGCTTTGTTGGGCTTTAAAATATAACTTTTATTATCCCATACAAGTGTTCCACCCGGTTTGCTTGCCACTACGCGCAACTTCTCTTTATCTAAGCTAACGGTTACCGTTCCTCCATTTATTGGTACTGTACCGCATATTTCTTTAAGCCCACCAAGATTGGGTTTTACGATAAACGTTTCGTATCCCACGCTAGTTGCATAAACGCCTAAATAATATCTACCAAACAGATAAATTGGACCGGCTCCCCACGCGTGGCATAATGATTTTTCATATTTTCCACCATACATTTCATAATGATCTATACCACACTTTTTAGGATCGTATTCTTCCCAAATAGTGTTAGCGCCTAAATTTATCATTCCACCCCAATACGACGTAATCTTATCTTCTACTGCCTTAAAATCACCAAGTTTTGCTAATACGTCTAATTCATAACCTTCAAAGTAAGGAGTAGTTATTTTTGTTATATTATCGTTTTTCAAAACGTTCTTCAGTATTTTTTGCGTTTGCTCCTTTGTTGCAATATCATACATAATAGCAAAAATATTCGCGTGTCTTGTTACGTTCGCGTTACCGGATTTATAACAATCAATAAAAGCTCCTTTCTCTTCGTTCCAATAATACGCATTAACTTGTTGTATTAAAAATTCATACTTTTTTTCCAGCAGATTTTTATCCCCATTATCTAAAACTTCAGCCATCAACGACATTACTTGATACGCCCTAATAAGAAGCATTTGCTCAGCGCATACTGCTCCCACCTTTTCGATGTCCGACCAATCTATAAACGTCCAATCTTTTTCATCTCCTTCTATAAAACCTTCTTTATTAAGTTTTGTTTCGCAAAACTCAAGAAGTTTTTTCGCCATAGGGTACACTCTTTTCAAAAACTCTTTATCGCCATACGTTGTATAATGCTCGTAAAGCGAAATAAACCATAATAAACTATAATCAATAATGGTATTTATATGTTGCTCGATAGGTTCTCTACCTAATAATCCTAATAACGTTCTTTGTTCAATTTCTATATCTGCAAAAAGATATCTGTTTATGCGCGCGCTTTGATAGGCATCACCAGACCAAACCCACCTATCTCTTTTGATCCCGTCAAGAAAAGCTTCTCTGCAATTAAGATGAAACGTATACGATGCAACAGAATATATTTTATTAAACAGTTCATCGTTACACCTAAAATTTCCCTTTTGCTCAAGTGGTAAGTATTCATAATCTGCCGAAATTTCTACATTTTCAAATAACGTTTTTAAGTAAACGTATCTAAACGCTCTTTGTTTAAGACGATAAGTATTTTCTCCACATACCCTATCGGTAATATACGTATTCTCTACGTCAAGAGCTTCTTCTTTGCTTTCGCCGTAAAACACTCTTATTTCTTCATTCTTACACGCATTAGTTATATTGAGAAAACCAAAATACTCCGTACCAAAGTCATACAAAATACCGTTATTTATTTTCTCTTTCGAGATAGGTAATACGTTTTTGTATTCGAACGGAAAATTTTCAGGATTACGCTGTACACTATTAAAAAAAGCATTATATCCAACAGGCGAAAATTCTCCTGCAAAATGATTACTAATCCAAGTCCCATCACTCGGACAAACGTCGCTTTCCACAAAAATTGCAGGCAGTCCACTCGTTTTAGACACGAATATTTTAATCGTATGCTCACCTTTAGGTAGCTCTATGCGTGTTTTTTCACAATAACGTTGGTTGTCAATATCAATATATCCACATCCGTTCATATAACAAATCAGATAACCTTTTTCGCAATAAAATTGCTTTGTAAATTGTATTGACACGTAAGGTGTAGATATCTTCCATACCGGTGGTCTATGATATCCTTGTTCTTCTCTGCGAAGATGAAGACTCATTGTGTGAAAAATCTCATAATCACCATAGTTCCATATCCAATAACTTTTATTGCTATCCATTCTCTACTCCTTTATCCCTTACTAACTAAGCATATAAAATAAAATCATAAACCACCAAAATTGCATTAATATGCGTTAGGCTCGCTACTACACTTAAAAAACATCTTATTTGCTCAATTTTGTATAATATTGAATTGTATATTAATTTTACTATTATTTTATAATAAATTATAGAACCGTATTGGTAAAAAGTTGTTCTAAATTGACTATATATTAATTTACTCTTGATTTTTTACTAAATAAATAATATAATGAAGAAAAGGAGTAATTTATGTCGCATTATTATAATTCTTCAAAGCCCATATATACAACTTTACCAATAAACGTTATGTTGCACTCGTCTAAAAAACCCGGATTTGAAATTACGCCCATTCATTCTCACCTGCACGAACAATTAGAAATCAATTTGATGATTAGTGGCGAAATGAGTGTAAACGTAGAAGACCGTTCGTATCAACTTGGCCCAAACGACGCTGTTTTGTGCAATCCTTTTGCAGTTCACTCCGGAAAGTGGCTATCGTCAAGTGGAGAAAAAAGTTTTATTGGCTTTAGTATCGATCTTGAAAGAATGCTCAATTTCGAGCTATCCCCACTTGCTAAGAGTTGTAAAGAATTGTTTGAATACAAATGCAAATTCGACGAATTTTATCCTGCAAATACTAGCCGTATTCCCCATATTCTCCAAGAACTTCTTGCCGTTTACTTAGAAAAAAACAACGCTAACGAATGTCGCGCGCTTTCACTAACGTACGAACTTTTGGAAGAATTATTCGCCAAACATTTTCATCCTGTTAACAACCATTCATCATCTTGCAAAAATATAAATTTTTTACGCGACCTTGCAATGTTTATTAACAATAACTACACTAAAGACATAACAACGTCTACCGTTGCAAAAGCAATGTTTATGGAAACGTCGCAATTTTGCCACACTTTCAAACGCAATTTCGGCGTATGTTTTTCCAATCATCTTTGTAAATTCCGTTGTATTCGCGCTACTGAACTATATAAAAACAGTGATAAATCAATTTCAGAAATAGCTTCCGCTGTGGGTTTTTCGGACTATTGTTACTTTTCTAAAACCTTCAAAAAACACATTGGAATATCCCCTGCAAAATATTTTGGCAAATGGAAAAATTAGTAAATAATGGCTATGTCACAACAAATGGCTGATAAATATTATTATGTTTTGACGAGAAAAACACAAGAAAGATAAGTGTTCTTGTAAGAGCGGTACGCAGGCGTACTCCCAATATTGTTATTTAGCAAAACAATAACACAGATTTTGTAAGTACTTTTGCTCTAAATATAATAATTTAAGTTATTACTTGCAAAGTCTGTAACCGAACAAAACACGCTGTATTTCGTAGCGGTACTAAAAAGCTATAAACCATACCAAAATTCAATAACCCACTAAAGTTTGTACTTTTCTTTGTACGGCATACTATTTAGGTCAAGCGTTACGCTTGAAATATCAACCTACTGTTGCGACTGAGCCAAAAAAATAACGAGTTACGCAAACCTCCGTAACCCGTTTTATTTTTTTATTCTTTGTCGCCGTCTATAAAAACTTTTTTTACCGCCTCTAAATATCCGTAACCGTTAAGATCGTCAGGCTGAAGATAACTTCCTTCCGTCCACTCGTTCCAGCTATTAACAACAATTAGCGGAGCTTTCATTTGAGGGTGAGTATCTACGTAATCTTTAGCAAGTTCAAACCCCTTTTGAACGTTTTGTGGCGTGTTTTCATAGCAAATCCACTTTCTGCGCGGTTGTACGTATCGCACGGTATTATCCCAACCAAGCGAAACGTGAGGATAAAATGGAGCTTTTACCGTTTCTTCCACACACTTCCACTCTTGCTTTACGTCCTCTAAAAGTTCTAAGTACGTTCTGTTCATAGGTGCGTAATCGAAAAAATTATAATGCGTTACTCCATCAAAATTAGCCATATTGATAAAATCCAGAATGGACGTTTTTTCATCTAACATTTTCGCTCTGTACTTTGGACTACGAATAGTTAAATGAAGTTCAAGACCCGGAAAGCCTGCTTTTACCGTTTCTTCCCTAAAATACCGCAAAGCATCAAGCGTTTCCTTTACTCCGCCTAGTCCTCTAACCAGATTTTCCGTATCAAAAAGCATATACACAGGTTTTCCATCGATTTTATAATAAGACGGATGCGAAAAATACTTTTCTATGGTGCGATGAACAATGTGTTCAAACGTTTTCCTATCTACCGCGCCATCCCAAATGGGAATATTCTTATCGGGCAAATTCTTACACCAAAGCGTATTTGCGGTATGGTTTGCCCACATAAGATAAAACTTAACTTTATCATTATTGCGCGCTTTAAGATATCCGTCGTTTAGACACTGCTCTAAAAACGGACGATTATCAAACCAATACCAATCGTAAATAAATACGTTTACGCCATGCTCCGCCGCCGCTTCAATCTGCATTTCCATAACGTACCTATCCGCTTCGTTCACATATCCCCACAAAGGCTTTCTCGGCCAAGTATGTTCGTCAAAAAACTTCTTCGCGCTCTTTACAGACTCCCACTCTCCATACCCCTCTTGCCAAAACATCCTTGTTCTTGGTTCGTCGCCAGTATATGCCGGCCATATATATGCCGCTACGTCATACTTCTTCATTTTTTCTCACTCCTTAATTTTTGTGATTTTATCATATCACATTAATGCTGAGTTTTCAATGGGTAATTTTTACTTGTTTGTAGTTATTTTTTACGTCTTTACTTTTCCTACAAGCGAACCTTCGTACTCCTTCAAAAAGTCCTCGGCGTTTTTTCTAAACGTCGCGTAAACCTCGTCGCCCTTAAATGCAAAACGTGCGTTCATATTGCCAAAATATCTATCTATTATCTGAACGTATATAAGTATTTCGTTGTCTTTAAGCCAAGCAAGCGACACCGCGTCATTATACGTAAACCCGTCGGTCGTAACTGTTCCGCCATGCTCGTTAGAATAGCCAAATTGCGGAAATTTACCAAATACGTTACGGTTTACGCCAAACGGTATAACCTTGTCCCCTTGCGCGTTTGTATATCTAAATTCTCCGCTTTTTGCATCGTTAAACACGAACGAAAACCTTGTTATACCCATTTTATTTTCGTTGCAAACGTATTCCTTGCCGTCAAGCTCATGTCTAAACGGCGAATCAGCATTTCCCTGCACACTAAAAAGTGATAACGACGCAATCAGCTTATCAAGCTCCCTTTGCGCCGTTTTATTCTCGCTTATCGGCTCGTCTTTTATTTTATCAACAAACTCATCCTCTAAAGCCTGATAAATCATTTCACGAATAACGTTCGTTCCCTGATTGTCCGCTATGCAGGCGAAAATTAAGTCCTTGTCGGGAAAACAAACGGTAAGCTGATCTCCCATACCGTTAAAAGCAAAACCGTTTCCGCTTACCCTCCATATCTGATAGCCGTAGCCCTGATGATAGGCAGAATAATGCGGAGCGTACGCATTGTTTGCTATCTTAGACGTAGCCTCTTTCACGTACTGCTCGCTGATAAGACTCTCTCCGTTCCACTCTCCGTTATTCATCAAAAGCCGTCCGAAAGCTGCAATATCACGTAGCGTACAAATCATTGCCGAGTCGCCCCAGGAATCCTCGTTACGTGTTTTCAGCACCGTAGCATTTCCAAATACTCCCATCTTATCAAACAGTTTTTCCTTCATGTACGCAAGCAAACTCTTTCCCGAAAGTTTTTCTACAAGCGAACACAACACCTGCGAACCCGTACTGTCGTACTCCCAGATAGTTCCCGATGGATGCAACGGTCTGTTTCCGTTAAAGTAAGCATGCGTTCTGTCCTTATCCTCAATAAAGAACCAGTACGGCGAAGAATCTCCTGCCGTAGACATTGTTAGCATATCTTTTATGGTAAGCTCCTTATGATAACGCAAAGCCTCTCCGTCTAACTTTTCGGGAAAATAATCGACAATTTTATCGTTTATCGAAAGTTTACCCTCGTCTTGTAAAAGCCCAATCGCGATACCCACAAAACTCTTGGTCTGAGAATACATTCTATGGCAAAAATCCTTATCAAACGGCTTCCAATACGCCTCGGTAAAAATCTTATCGCCTTTCATAAACAAAACTCCGTGCATACACGCACCGCGTTTTTCCAATTTTTTAATAAAGTCTATCACTGTTCTTGTCGAAATTCCCGCGCTTTCCGGTGTTATTCTTTCAAACATAAGCTTTACTCCTTTGCCGTGTATTAGACATATTTTATCACAATATTCATTGAAAAACAATAGTAAAAAATATAAATAGTGATAATTTTACATATATATTTCAAAATCATCTGCACGTTCCGTGTGACAGATACAACCGATCACACACTTGATTAAACGTAAGTTAGTGGACTGCGCACCCAGAAAAGAATAATACCGCTCAGGGCGGTATTAATATTTAATCATGCTCTCACTTACACGCTATAGCGGTGCCAACAAGCCGTTCAAAATGACATATTATCCACAAACTCTTCCATAAAACATTTGCTCTGAGCAAGCTCAACAACGTTGATACCGCTCGCAATCTGCTCCACCTTTTTCACACACTCGTCTTTTAATAAGCATTTTACCGTGCCGGAAAGTCCGCTATTACCAACAGACTGAACTTTAGAAACCAAATCGCTTGGCAACAACCCAACGACTCCTGCGTTTTTCACGTCGGTATAATATCCTAAACCGCCTGCAAGATACAAAGCCCGCACGTCTTCGATAGGCACGTTGTTTTCATAAAGCAAGGTTTTTATGCCCGACGTTATCGCGGATTTAGCGAGCTGAAACTGACGCACGTCTTTTTGCGAGAGATACACATCATCCGTTATATAAAACCTATCGCTCACTAAATTTTTAGAAAGCAAGCTCTCGCAATCCTCGTCAAAAGCGCCACTCTCGTCTATTATCCCCTCTTTTACAAGAAGCGCAACCACGTCCACAAGACCGCTTCCGCAAATTCCCTTGGGCGGTTTATTGCCAACGGTAGAAAATATAAGCTCTCCGTTTTGCGCGGACACCTTATCTATTGCGCCGTCCACACCTCCCATTCCACATTCTATACAAGCCCCCTCAAGCGCAGGACCGGCAGCTGTCGAAGTTGCGTAAAGCACGTTATTTGCAAACATCACTACTTCACCGTTTGTTCCCACGTCCACCAAAAGCGAGGTAGAAAGCTTATCAACCATTCCACAAGCAAGCACGCCTGCGGTAACGTCGCTTCCTATAAACGCGCTTGCGGACGGAAGCAACACAACGTTGTCTACGTTTAAGCCAAGCTCGCTTCCGTTAAGCCTTTTAGTTTGCGTAAACACGGGCGTAAAGGGCGCAATGCCGATAGACTCCGGACTGACGCCTAAAAATAAATGCAACATCGTAGGATTACCACAAACGCAAAGCTCTCTTATTCGTCTTTTGCCGGCAAGTAAATCCACAAGCTCTTTCGTTGTTTCTAAAATTTGCTTTTGCAAAACATCTAATTTACCGTTTTGACACATACGTATGCGCGTTATAACGTCCGCGCCGAGCGATGCTTGAGGATTAAGACACGACCGTTTCCCCAAAATCGATCCGCTTTTCAAATCCACAAGACAAGCGACGACAGTAGTTGTTCCTATGTCTAAAGCAATACCCAATCCTGACTTTTCCCCTATTGGATCACCGCTTTCAAACACTTCCAATCCCGATCCGCCCACACCGTCAAGCAGTATGGTTATATCACTGTCCACTCGCGTCTTGCACGTATAAAGATAGCCCGTATTTTCCCCGTTTTCACCTACGGAAACAACACGGCACTTACCGCATACACCGTTACCGCCACACGGCGCATTAATCTTAAACCCGTTTTTGATCAAAACGTCGTACAAAAGCTCGTCGCGAAGAGCGTAAACTATTTTATTGTAAGGCAAAACCGTGATTTTATACCTCATACGTTTCCTCTTGATTCTTTTTTATACAATTATAACACTAAAAAAACAATAAATCAATACTAAATTTATTTTTTACCACTTAACATGCAAAAAAAATAAGAAAAAACGCACCGCCAAGCTTAAGCAGTACGTTATTATCTCTATTTGTCATCCTTACTAACAACTTTTTTATTCCAAGAAAACTCACCGCACTTGGGGCATTTCATAAATCTTGTTCTACCAAAATGCATTGCCCCAAGCACGCTTGAAAAAGAGGGTACGTATTTATGCTTGCACTTATTACACTCGTAATATCCTGCAGTTTGCTCTATGCTCAACGCAAACATAAATCCTATCATTCCCATTATGAAACCCACCGCTATTAGCGTTATCCTAAGCCACATCTCCATCTCTAAAAACGCGGCAAGCGCAACACATCCGATCAAAATAAAAGCAGAAAATACTCCAATCAATATCTCTAACGACAACATCTTTTTGTCGTTTTCCTGTTTTTGCTTTACCATTTCCAATAACTTTTGTTCCATTTTTTCGTTATAATTATCCATAGTTGTTACCTCCCCACACAACAAATCGTTAACCGTGATTTTCAATTCCTTACAAAGCTGTAGCATAATAGCACAGTCAGGCATTGATTTCCCGTTCTCCCATTTGGATACAGCCCTGTCGGTTATACCCAAAATCTCCGCAAGCTCAGCCTGCGTAAGTCCTCTCTTTTTTCTACACTCGGCAATAAATCTGCCAATCTTCGCCTGATCCATTTTTCTCACCTCCTTTTACCCATATTATATCTCACACTCTTCAAAAAGTCCACGTACCAACGGTTGAGTTGGGGAGAAACTACCGTCAGTAAAGAATAATACTTTATTAATTTTTTTACGCATTTATTCCACGTTTTATTACAATTTTACCCAAAATCTCACATACGTATGCTCTAAAACGGTTAAGACAACTTGAAAGTAACAATCTGACGATCCATTCTAAAATGCTTCGTTGTTACCTATATATCCATTTTTAATACATAATTATTCTGTTCAAAAGTTTTGTTTACATCTGCTTATTATGATTACAAGATAATAACGAGCCGTATAAACAGTTTTGGAAAGTGCTAATAAAAATCTAAAGGTAATTGAAAATACACAATTACCTTTTTTATATTCCAATATTTAATTGCAAGTAAAACCGTCAAATGCGACATCGCACATTCGAGATACGATTCCTATCTTGCCGGCAACAGGCATATCGTCCTTGCCTTCGACAGCTAAAACGTTATCTACATATACTTTTATAGACTCATCCTCCGACTCTACTCTTATCTCATACACCGTGTTTACAGCAAACGACTTAGAAACAGAACTGATTTCGATCTTTTCACCGTTCATCTTTTTCCAAAGTTTTACAACGTTATCCTTGCTATCTATCTCAGCACACAAAAAATTCGTGCCATCGACAGTGCGAAAGAGAATCCCTGCGGCACCATGCCCAAACAGGATTGCCTTTGTTGAAAGCAAAAAGTCCTTCACTGCGTTATCAACAACGATAAAACCCCTCTCGCCACCAAATTTCTGCACGCTGATACGCCCACTGTATTCATGCGTAACAGTTGCAATATTCCTCATTACGGGAAATACCGTAGCCGGTGTTGAGCACGCACGAACAAGAGTGTTTTCTGCTCTTTCCTCTTTGGCTATAACCGCTATATTCAGAATGCGGTAATACTCACCACAGTAAAGCTTAACGGAGGTTTTTCCTTCAGAAATACCCGTCACTTTCAATGTATTATTCTCAATTTCCACCTTTGCAACGGACGGGTCAAAGTCACCGCAACACACTTCTCTGCCGCACAGCTCCGCAACCATACGTTCACTATTGGTACAACCCCTCACCACCGTAAGCAAGGTATCATCACTGATATGTACTGCTCCGCGCGATTCACCGTCCGCAAACCAAATAGACCCACATTCATCAACAGTAAGTTTATTCAATGTAATTGATCCTTCATAAGATATAGACATTGCCTTTGAGGAAGTAAAAGGCTGAATCCGTGCTACGAAATAATAATATCCATCGTTTACGAACAGCTCCATATTGGATACATCAACCAAAAGACGAACAGTTAACATTCCATTGCGTAATGTCTTTGGTTCTATGTAAAAACTATAAAATGCATCCGTAGAAGAAAATGCTTCGCAACCAAATTTTGATGACTTGTGTCTATCAACAGAAAGACAGCAAGTTGTTTTATCATAACAAAGTAAGGTTTCCTCCTCATTGCTCTTACAAAAGACGATAGAAAAGCTATCTGATTTTTCCACATCTATTTCAGCATAAAGATCAAAGCAATTGGAACTAATGCCAATCAAGGGATCTTTGCCTCCTTCATACTGTTTTTGCTTGACAGAAACAAGGTTTTCTTTTTTTAACACAGAAAATTCAGGCACAATCGACTGCATCAAGCGATAGGAAGAATCATCGGTTTTCACCAATTTTAGGTCAACCGGTATCGTAAAACCTCCATTCCATTTACCGTCCGCAATGCAATTGTACGCATTCACCCAACTTATCATAACGGTTCTGTTGTCTAAAAGATTGGCAAAAGTTATGCCGGCATAGCAATCCGGACCTTCATTCATCGTAATATACTCCGTTTGCGGTATAAATCTCATACCGTCAAAATCTCCGACATAATATCCTCGCCCCACGCATGAAAGTATCCATTTCGTTTCAGTACTTCCTTCTACTGCCATTCTAAAAAGGTTCGGGCATTCCGTGTTAATTTGATCATCTACAGAACAAAGCTCCCAATGCAACAAGTCCTTCGCTTGATATATCCACATTTTCCCAGTCTTTCCGGCAACCACCATTTTCCAACTATTGGTTTCCTCGTGCCAAAATATATGCGGATCTCGGAAAGCGCCAATTCCCGGATTTTTTATCACGGGAACGGTTGTACTTACTTTGTTAAAAGTCTTTCCATCATCAACACTATAAGCAATACCTATATGTTGCGTATTGGTGGAATATGCGACAACAATGCCCTGTTTCTCTTGTGTGTTTGTGAAAAAACCACTACTGTTCTTTACATCCACAACGGCAGTTCCCGACCACATATGACCTACGTCATCCGGGAATAGAGCAACTTCTGCCTCTTGCCAATGAATCAAGTCTGCAGATGTTGCGTGTCCCCAATGCTTTCCTTGACGAGTGCCTTGAGAATGCATTTGACGGAAGCGGTTCAGATAATCCGCAGTACGTGGATTGCTTTGGTTTACAAAATGCGGAATGCATTGATAATATAAATGATAAACTCCATTATAATACACTAAACCGTTGGGGTCATTCACGGTACAATCTAAAGACGAATAATGATATTGAGGTCTCCAAAGTTCCGCATAATCAGTAAATTCAGAATTGTTTTCCTTAATCATATCAAAAATTCACCTCTCGAAATTTTTTGGATATATTCTATATCCTATTTATAAATAATACCACACCGCAAATGCAAAGTCAATATCTTGCTAAAAATTCATCATATCGAAATATGATTATAACGTGAACTGCAGCAGCAAACGAATTTATTATATTCCAATTTCAAAATGAAGAAAACACGTGTTTTGCTTTTGGAGTCACACTTGAATATTCAGTAAAAAATGGGCATTGATATTTATTATTAAACTCGCTCCGCTAGAATTATAGTAACTGCGTGTTCGTTTTACTCAAATTCTTGCGAATTTGACGTAAAAAAACCTAAGTCAACAACTTAGGTCTTTTTGTATGTGTGGGACTAAATCTTGTTTTTAGGGTATGTATGTGGGACAAAAAGTATTTTTTATAAATTAAATATAATTTTTGATTTTACCATGATAATTACTTAAAAACCTTTCCAGGTCTTTTTTTGTAATTCCAACAAAATAAAAGGTGTTTTTGATATTTAATTCTTTGCATTTTTTAACATATTCAAGATAATTTCTACAATTGCAATTAATTTCCGTTTCTAAATTACAAATTACACTATATCCCTTAATTAAATCATACTCTATAAATATTTCTTTAATATCTTCATAACTTATAGTTGCTTTTCGGTATATAAAATTAAATCTTACGATTTTTTCATCGTAAAACACTCTGTTTATCAGCATAAATAAGGACAAAGTGAATAATCCCAAAGAAACCCACAATAAATTAAATAAACTCTTATCCCTTAATCCACCTAAAATACCTAACAAAGCAAATAAGATTACAAAAAAATTCATAAAAAAGAAC
>JAGAPA010000011.1 GCA_017623455.1 Clostridia bacterium
AAAGCCTGTAACAACGGGATCGTTAGGCTTTATTGCAAGCTGTCCGTCTTCTATGCTCTGAGAATCGGGAGTAGCGATAAGCGCTTCTTCGTTGTTAAGATCAAAGCTTACGGTAAATATCTGTTTCCACTGTGCGTAAAGCGTTATGGATGAGGAGGGAATAAACGTTTCAAAATCAATAAGATTATCCGCTCCGTCCTTATCGAGCGACCAGCCTAAGAACTTCCAACCGTTCGCGCTAAGGTCGTTAGGCTTTGTGATTTTGCCGTTCGTTCCTGCCTCGATAAACTGCTTGGCAGGCGCTTTTCCGTGACCGTTTTTGTCAAAGTTTATCGTATACGTACTCTCTTTTTCCGTCCATTTTGCATAAATATCAATGTCCTGAGTTATGGGAGTCGTAAAGTCAAACTCGGTAGTAAAACTCATATCTGTGTACCAACCGATAAAGTTGTGCGTATCGCTGACAGGCTCGGGCGAGGGACGAACCGCACACTCGTTTTCCTTGACCTCTTGCGTAATTGCGTCACTATACCCAAAAGTTTCGAAGTAAACGTCGTACACTTTGGGAGCAGGAGTAGAGGGTGTGTTACAAGCCACACCGAAAGCTATAGCTAAAATTATTACTAAAGAAAGTAAAATACTCTTAAAGCTTTTCATATTCTACCTCCTTATTCCTGCGTAGTGGGATTGCCCATAATATAAATATCGGACAGTTTTACCACGTAACGGTTGTTGGCATTTAAGATAAGCGTTCCTACCTTGTCTTCGGCATCGATTGTAATTATTATCTCGCTTACCGTTATCTCGTTAAACGTTGCCATAGCAGAGCCACCCTTACGCATTACCATGTTGCCATCATCCCAGCCCTGAGAATGAGGTTTAAGGTCTTTTATATGGCAATACCCGTTATATTCTTTACCCTCGGGATACCAAGTAGGCTTACTATCAAGCTTGAACGCAACCGATTCTACGTTATTGAACGCGTACACGTAATCACGGCTATTGTAAATCATAATATTACGAATGGTCTGAGGCGTATCCCAAGAAAGTTTGAGTTTGAGCTGTCTTGTATTCGCGTTACCTACAACCTCGTACGGGTTTGACCACTTTTGATAGGTAAACATACCGTCGTTAGCGTACTTTGCCGTTGCCGTGTCGCCCTCTAAAATTGTTACCGTTGCTGTTTTTGCTACGTTTTTATAACCCGTAAAAACTTCGGGCTTGGGCTGAAGCGAATACGTAGGTCCGTTTCCGTAAAGAAGAGGTACTATATCGCTCTTGGTACGCTTTTCGTAATTACGATGGTTGCCCGTTTCGTAACATTCTCTGAGCCACTCCTCCATTTCCTCGTCGCTATTAAACGTAGAACGAAGCTCGGTAGCATTTCTTATATCTCTATCAATCTGCTTTTCCACAAGCGAGCTGAACGATAACTGATCGTAGTCGTACCAGCCAATTCTATCCGTTCCGATAATACGTCCGATAAAATTTCCATTATCGTCATTGTTGTTTACAGGGTTGAAGAAATAGTGATACATACACCACATCTCGTCGCCCACCTTTACGAACGAATGGTGTCCGGTTCCTGCCATATAATCCTGCGGTTCACTTTGGTCAAGACCAAGGTTTGGCGAGTATTCGGGAACTTTAATAAACGGTCCGAAGGGATTGTCGGCAACAGCCATATACAGCGAATACTTTCTGCTACTAAGACCGTAAGGCGAGTAAGTCATATAGTAATAGCCGTCCTTTTCGATAACGTGCGTACCCTCGTTTACACCGCCTTCGGAAGCATTTCCCATATAATATCCGGGAATTCCGTTGATTGCGAACTTAAGGTTGTTAAATCCACCCTTTTCGTTTGCATACTCTCTTGTGTATAAAGCGCTGTGTACGTCTTCCTTATAAAAAGCCGAGCCTCTTACTCCGTCATAATATACAACCGAGAAACACGGAGAGGTTACGTGGGTAAATCTACTCCAGTCGGGCGTGCAAAGGTCAAGCATGGGAAGTACCCACATCTGTTGATTGGATACTACCGAACAAGCGTGCTCGGTAAAGTATAGGTAGTAGTCGCCGTTATTGTCAATAACGAGGTTTGTATCCATTGCGGGGAAAATTCCCTTTCCGTTGTTTGACCAATCGGCGTTTGCTTTTCTCAATTCTTCGTGATAGTAGCCAACCGACAAAAGACAGGTATTCTTGGTAACGTTTAGTCCGTTTCCATTCAAAAACACTCCGTCACTATACTCGGTAAGAATTTCATAACCCTCGTATCCATTGTCAATTTTGCCCTCTTTTATATCCTTTCTGTACACCGCATACGTCTTGCCGTCCTTTTCTACGGTACGCACCGAGCCGTCCTCGTTAAAAGAGGCAAGGAATGAATAGTAAAGATCGTTTGTTATATATCTGTAAGGTCCTGCGGGGGATACCGATATTGCAATAAGCGGATTGAGATTTTCGTATTGCTCCATATTCCCTGCCGTTCTTATAACGGTGGGGAACGCATTATAATCGTCCTCTTCCTTTCCGTCCTTGGTGTTAGAACTTCCCAGCAAGATATACATACCGGTAAGCGGATCGCGGTAAATTTCGGGAGCCCAGCAGTTAACGTCGGGAACGCCCGTAACGTCAGTATGATACCATCCGTCAGCCTCGCCTAAAAGCGCCTCTCCGCCAACCTCTCCACGCTGTTTCCAGTTTACGAGATCATAAGACTTTTGAAGCATATAACCGCCAAACACCGCTTCGGGGTACTTTTGCTTAGTTACAGCGTCAATGTTTTGATCGGCAGAAGATTTTACCATATAAAACGCATCCTTAAACTCGGCAAGCCATTGATCAAGCGTGCCGTACTTCGCCTCGAAAACTGCAATATCAAACGTTGCGTATTGTTTTTCGCGGTTGAGAAGCTTTTGATACGTATCGCGAATATCCTCTTCACTCGTATACAAAATTCCGGGGTCTGCGCCTTCTGTGGATTCGTTGTTGTGATAATACAGTTCGTCCTCGAAAACCATAACCTCGTCATCCGTGTTATCTCCAAGCCCGGCGTCGTGCGGAAGCGCAAACCCGGGGGCAAGTCCTACCTCCTTGTCTTCCGATACCGATACAACCGTAGAGGACGCATCGTAAGAGGGCGCGGTGATGCTTATAGGCGCAGATACGCAACCCGTAAGCAACGAGCAGGTCGTAAGCACGCTCATAAAACCAACCACGGCTTTCTTGAAAAATCTTTTCAATGATTTCATCGTATTTCTCCTTAACTCATTTGGTATAATTGTCCGATAAACTTACAAAAAAAATTTAGACCAAATTTCCCATTCTATTGTTATTATAACACAATACCGTTATATTTTTCAACCGTTTATTTTACTTATGTTGCTATAAATTTTACTCACATTGCTCTTTTGGGGTATTTAGTTCAATAATGCAAATTCAACGTACGGCTTTGCGAAGACGCATTTAAAATGGTGACAGGGCAAGTACGTTTCGTATCTTGCCCTGTCGGAGGAGAAAAAGAATATAGAAATTGTCTTTTTCAAGATCGTTTGACCTTAACTACCTTATCTGTACTGCTCAATAACCTCGGGATCGGTAACAAGCGTGGTATTTCTGAATCCTGCGCTGTTAAGAACACCTTGTGTAGCAGTGTTGACGTTTACCTTATATCCGATAGCAATATCTCCGCCATCCTCGCCAAACATTGTATTTACTTGGCTCTTAATCCAATTCTCGCAAGAAGCAAGGGTTGCACCGGCTGCACCGGTATGAGGCTTGCTGACAACGTTTCCGTCAACATACATCTTAACACCGTTCGTAGGATCGATAGTCATAGAAAGAGTATCGTTTACGTAAACCTTCAAGGTCGTTCCCAATCTTACAAGCTTGAAGTTGTGAGTTACGTCCTTGGGGTTGTTTCTCGGATAGTAGTAATCAAGTCCGTTATGGGTTTCTACCATGTACGTGCTACTCCAACCACCGTGAGAAACTCTGAAGCCGTCGCAAGTGAACAGAATTCCAAACGTTTTCTGATTGTCCACGTTTGCCTTGCCGTTAGTGAACTCAAAGCCGGTACTGAAATCGGGGGTATAATATTTGCTGTTTATATCACCCGTGTTAAGAGTTACGTCACAGCTGAACACAAAGTCACCGCTTGTAATAAGCTCGGGCATATAAGCAGTGCCACCGCTTCTGCCGGGAGCTCTGTACTCGCCAAGCGTTCTATCGTACACGTAGGAAACGTCCGTATTCATTGATCCGCCGTTAACCGTTATTGCGGACGAGGCAATCTTGTACACGTCAAGAGTAAGAGTTCCGATATCGGTTGCAGTCTCGCTTACCGTATAAGCTACGGGCTTGGAGTAGAAGTTGTCTGCATCCGCATAGAAGTTAAGTTCTCCATCTCTTACGTTAATGGTAAACTTTCCTTCCGCGTCAGGCACAACGGTGAAAGAATACTCTCTTCCGTCAAACATATACGCCACAACCTTTACCTTTTGAGGAATAGCTCTTCCGTCAATGGTTGCAATCTTACCCGTTACGTCACGGGTTACAAACTCGTCTTCATAATAGATTTCGATGTTGTTTTCCTTATAGTCTACGGTATGGATAATAACGCCGTCAACGGGAAGAACTATTTTGCCGTTTACAACAGCGTATGCAAGCACCTTGCCCTTTACGGGTGTAGCGTTGATACGAAGCGTGTCGCCTACAACGTATTTTCCTTCTTCCGCATGCGAGCTACCAAGCACTCTTACACTTCCTAAAGATTCATCGTTTACAAGATTAATCTCTCTTTCGATAAACGCGGGGGTATTCGTGCCGGTAATACGGGTAAGATTTACGTTGTAGAAGAAATGATGCGTGGGCTTACCTGCGGTAACTACAAATCTGAATTCGCTTCTTCCAAAGTTCTTATCTGCAGTATACGAATCAAGGAAACGGTACTCGGTTTCATCTTCGGTCTTTGCAAAGAATATGAAGGTGTTTGCTCTTCTTACAATTCTAAAGTCAAACTGTACGTCGTAGCTTTGAAGCGATGCAGACATCGAACCAAGCGTGTTACGGTTGTCAGTCCAGCCACCGTTCTTAAGAACAAGCGAACCGTTTCTCCAGAATCCATAGAATTCCGATACTGAACCGGAACTGAACCAAAGTCCAACTGCAGGGTCATGCTCGTTAGTAACTCCGGGAATCTCCGTTCTGAAGAAGGAGAAGTCAAGCATAAAGTCGGTTACCGATCCGCCACGGTATACCTGATAGTTCTGACCGGGTGCATTAACCTCAGTGTAAAGACCTTCAATAACGTTACCCTTATTGTCTGAGTAATCGTAGCCGTACGTTGCGGTTGTGCTGGATACCAAACCACCCATACTCGTTCCGCCGATAACAGCCGGGATAAGCGTTATATCGCCAAGATCTTTACTGTCCTCATTTGCTTTAATGTCCTTACCAATGTTTACGTAGTAGGGAACGTTAGTCTTAACGTTATAAACTTTTCCCTTAATCACGTAAGCAATAAACGTTCCGTCCTCTCCTGCTCTGAAAGGAATAACTTCACCGCTTTCTGCAACAAGCTCTCCTTCCGCTCCAATTACGGGTGTGCCGTCCTCGTATACTATTTTACCTGCAATTGACGCACTGTTACTCATATTGACGGAAACGTTGATATCGCCCGTCATAGAAAGAGGAATTTTATAGTCTGCTGTGGGACTGTTGTTTGTAAGAACAAGAACATCTGAGCCAATCTTGATGCTGTAGCTGAATCCGTCAAACGTGTTTTCGGTGTTGAGCGAAATCTTAACCTCTGCTCCTGCAAAAGCCATTTCCTCAATGCTTCCGTCGTCCTTTTCAATCTTATTAAATCCGCTGATTTTTACGATAGGCTTACTGTAATCAAGCTCATAATCGTCGTTGTACTCATAACAGCTGTCGTCGAAGTTAAAGGTAGAACCAACGAGCTTCTTTGCCTCTTCGATTGCCTCATCTCCGCACTTAAGCCAGTAATCGTAGAACTTAATCTTGGTATAGTATGAAGTGGTAACCGTAAATCCGATTGCCGTATCTCCACCCATCTGAGCAATATCAATAGAGGTAATGAACTTTCCGTCGATGAACATATACAACGTCATAAGTCCGCCGTTGGAAACCTTTACCATCGTAAGCGTATTGTAATGGCTTCCGTCGTTAGTTGCAACGTTTACGGTAGATTCTCCAAAGGTATGGAAGTGAGTGGGGTTCCAGGCTACGCCACGCTGTAAGAATCTGAGACCTTTCTGATGAAGTCCGATAAAGTAGGAAAGGTTTGTATCAAGGTTGTCGATAACAAATCCGCAAGCAGGGTCTTTTTCGTAAACAGCCACAAGATCCGTTTCGGTAATATTTGCAATTTTAACCTGAGCAACCTGATACTTATCCATTGTCTTTCCGCTGAAATATGCAACGGAAGAATTAGGCTTTTCACAAATATAATATACGATTCCTTCGTCCTCTTCCGAATAGTCGAAGCAAGAGTTTGTGGAATTTACCGAATACTTCATATCGTCTGACGTTGCCACACCGCCTACAATGGTAGGAGTTATCTCAACGATACCAAGATCGATGTTTTCGGCAATATTTTCAATTTTGTCAAGCTTTAATGTTCTGAATCCGTCTACACTGATGCTTAACTCGTAATCCCAACCCTTTTGAACGACAGCTACCATTTCGCCCGAAATAATATTGGCTTTGTAGTTACCCATTCTGGGGTTACTGGATTTGATGGTTGCCATAGGAGCTCCGGTTATGGGTTTGCCCGTCTGAGCATTGATAATGTTCGCTTTTATGTATACCATGTTAGAGGTATCTGCAAGACGGTAGGTATTGGTATAAGTAGTATCACCGCTTATATTGTCAAGCACGTATTTACCATACTTTGCTCCGCTTACGGGCGAGGTAAACTGATCGGTAATATCCTCGTAATCGCCTCCGTTTACACTCTTGCTAAAGGTATCAATCTCGTACATTCTTACGTCGGAGAAGTCGTTGTTAAGAACGTCTTTCTTTGCCGAGGCAGTAAGGGTTACGGGATCGTTGACAATCGTCATCGTGATAGGTGCAGGATCGTTTCTGTCAACACCTATCGAATCAAACTCAACAGTTATTCTCTGAGGTCTGTACATTGATACTACGTATGCATACTGCGAAGCTTTTTCCTTTGCCTCTTCCTCTGTAAGCACGGTAGCCTTATAATTACTAAATCTTATTCCCTTGGTATCTGCAAAAATTCCGGGATTGCCTCTTTCTGCAAGAGTATCAAGGAACTGACAGTAGAACATTTTTCCGTTAAGAACGTAGTACACGTAGCCGTTTGAGAAGATAAGTTTCATATTAAGCTTCTTGATAGGCTGATCAAACACTATTTCTTCAAGATACGTAGCAACGATGTTTCCGTCCTTATTAGTCATAGAGAACTTGGGTCTAACGCTGAGGAAGCCGTCTACACTGCATCTTGTCGTGCTTGCTTCTACAGTCATGTACGCGTGCAATATGGGAGAGTTATAAACCAACAGTCCGGCATTACCGGAAGCAGCTCCGTAAACCGGAACTTCAATATCGGTTTCCATTTCGTAATAGTTGCCCGTAATCTGCTTGAAGAACAAAGCCTGTTGCGCGTTATTATTGCCGTAAACGGTTTCAACGTATGCGTTTTCGCTGGCGTCAACGTTGGTCAAATCCCAACCGTTAGTCTTAGCAATGCCGTAAGCGGAGTTTCCGAGAACCGCATCTTCCTTATCTCCGAGCATATAACCGTTTTCGTTAAAGGCAGGGAAGTTAACGGCATTGCCTATGCCCGTGTTCGTCATAAACGTGGGAAGCATCGTAAGGTAGGAGGTTGCGGACTGTATTCTCTTATAATAATACCAAGGAACAATCTTTACGTTGGAAGGCTTCTGATCAAAGCCGAGATTTTCCCAAGTAAAGAAGATTTCCGCGTTCCATACACCGAGCTTATTATCGCCGGTGGGGTTAACCGATCCTTCTACAACCTGAATAGCAATCTTGTAGGTGTGATAAGCACCTCTTGCGTTGTAAGTATCAAATCTGAACGTCTTACTATCAAATGCCGCAACCGGAGATGCTATATCACCGTTTATAACCATAAGTGACATACCGGTGTTCTTGTAGTGATATCCACGTCCGGTAAAAGAAAGTCCACCGTTATCGGTTGCCTGCACAAAGATATATAAGCCCTTATCGGAGAACTGAGTGCTCATCTTGTACGATACGGTAGGAGCCTCGGTAAATCCATGCTCATACCAAACTTGATCGCCCCAGTTTTCATCCTCGCCCATAAATCCGTCGATCATATAACCGTCAAGATCGGGGCGCTCGCCGTACGCAGCTTCTTCTCTCCACTCGTATGCAGGAAGATCACTGCTGTCAATTTCCTCTTTACCTGTTTTCGTCCACTTTGCGTAAACTACCGTACGCTCGGTAATAGCACCGGAGAAATCAAACTCCTTACTGAATTGTGCGTCTACGTACCAACCCTCGAATGCCCAACCTGCAACAACAGGATCAACTTCGGGTCTTACGGCGCACTCGCCCTCCATTACGCTCTGATTTGCGGGAGGAGCAATAAGTGCTTCTTCGTTGTTAAGATCAAACGTTACGGTAAACAATCTTGCCCACTGAGCATAAAGGGTAATAGACTGAGTAAGTTCGGCATCAAAATCCCAAAGATTATTCTTACCGTTCTCCTCTGTCGACCAGCCGAGGAACTTATAACCGTTCGCCTCCATATCTTTAGGTTCTACAACCTTACTTCCGTCCGCAAAATATTCCTGAACTTTGGGCGTGCTTGACGCACTACCTCTGCCGTTACGGTCAAAAGTTACTTTGTAGTAGGGCGTCCACTTTGCATAAATAGTAACGTCCTTCGTAATGGGTGTAGTCTGCGCGTTGAATGCTATAGTACAAGCCTCATCCGCAAACCAACCCACAAACTTCTTACCTGCGCTTACCATACTACCCTCTGAGGGAAGATTTACCAGTCTTCCTGTTTCAAGATATGCGTTTGGCAAGGAAAGGTCGGATACGTTTGTCACAAAACTTACCGTTTTAAGCTTTGTCCACTTTGCGTATATCGTAGTATTTTTCTCCAACGGCTCGTCGAAATAGTAATAATCGCTATACTCCAAATCGATAAACCAACCGTCGAATTTATATCCCTCAGCCTCGGGCTTTGTGGGAATGGAGGGGATCTCGTCAAGTTTAAGCACCTGCGCCTGAACTTGTTCACCCTGTCCGTTCATATCAAACGTAAGCGTATAACTTGTGGGAGTACCCCCGTTACAAGCAACGAGTCCTATGCACATAGCAAGTACAAGAACTAAGGATAGGAATAAACTTCTAAACTTTTTCATATTACCAATCCTCCTTTATTCCTGCTCGCCTAAAGCCGGATTTCCCATAATGTAAATCTCGGAAAGCTTAAGCACGTAACGGTTAGTAGTGTTAAGAATAAGACCGCCAACCTTATCCTCTGCATCAATCGTAACAATAATTTCGCTTACCGTAATTTCGTTAAAGGTTGCCATAGCAGAACCACCTTTTCTCATTACGAAGTTACCGTCGTCCCAACCAACAGAATCAGGCTTAAGATCTTTTATGTAACAATATCCGTTAAACTCTTTGCCTTCCGGGTACCAAGTAGGCTTCTCGGCAAGCTTAAACACAATAGACTCTACGTTATTGAACGCATACGCGTAATCTCTGCTGTTATAAACCATAATGTTACGGATAGTTTGTGGAGTGTCCCAAGAAAGCTTAACCTTAAGCTGTCTTGTTTCCGTACTTCCCACAACCTCAAAGTCCTCCGACCACTTCTGATAGGTTATCATTGCGTCGTTAGCATACTTTGCAGTGTCCTGATCGCCTTCAAGAATGGTTACGTCAGCATATTTTGCTACGTTGTCATAACCTGTAAATACTTCGGGCTTGGGCTGTAACGAATAGGTAGGACCACTTCCGTAAAGAACGGGAATTACCTTATCCCAATCACGCTCTATGCCACGCTTCTCTCTATAATATCTGTGGTTACCCGTTTCGTAGCAATCTCTGATCCACTCTTCCATTGCTTCGTAATCGCCGTTAAATACCGTATAAAGCTCACTCTTGGTTTGCTCGCTTGCGTTTTCTTTTGCAAACTCGATATCCTTAGCGATCTGCTCTTCCATAATGGTCTCAAACTTAAGCCCGTCGTAGTCGTACCAACCAATTCTGTCAATACCGATACAACGTCCCAAGAATCCACCTTCTTCATTATTATTTCTTACGGGATTGTAGAAGTAGTGGTATACTACCCACATCTCGTCACCAACGGTTACGAAGGAATGGTGACCCGTTCCTGCCATATAATCCTGTTCTTCGCTCTGGTCAAGACCGAATACGGGGAAATACTGAGGAAGTTTAATGAAAGGACCAAAAGGATTGTCTGCAATAGCAAAGTAAAGCGAATACTTTCTTGAACCGTATCCGTAAGGCGAATACGTCATATAATAATATCCGTCCTTTTCTACTACGTACGTTCCTTCGTTAATTCCGCCTTCGGACGGTGTTCCCATATAATAACCGGGAACGCCGTTAATAGCGAACTGAAGATTTTGTTTTCCGCCCTTGAAATCTATGTAGTGGGGCTGATAAAAATACTGTCCGTCACTCTCACGCATTTGATAAGAGCTTGTCTTGCCTTCGCCATAATATATAGTAGAATAGGAGGGCGAGGTTACGTGAGTCATATTTTCCCAATCGGGAGTACAAAGGTCCTTCATGGGAATAACCCAAACGTGGTTACCTGAAAGTACGCTTCCTACGTGAGCGGAGAAATAAAGATATACGTCACCCTTGCTATCACAGAGGAAGTTGGTATCGATTCCGGGGAAAAGTCCACGGTAGTCGTCGTCCCAGTGTTGGTACGCTTCCCAAATCTCGGGATGGTAATATCCTGCGTTGAGCAAGCACTTATCTCTCGTTACGTTAAGACCGTTCTGATTGAGAATGGTTATTCCGTCGTTTGCAACTTTTGTAAGAGGCACGTATCCGCCGTACTCGTTGCCCTCCTCAAACTTTAAGTCCTCACGATATACCGCCCACTTTTCGCCGTTGATATCAACGGTATAAGGCGTTCCGTCCGAGTTGAACTTTGCAATATACGAATAATACTCCTCACTTGTTACGTAATGGTAAGGTCCGATAGGATTGGTTGCAATTGCAAGATAGGGGATCATATTATCGTACTGCTCGTGGTACGAGTCATAACCAAGGTTTGTAAAGGGATGATAGTCTGTAGTCGTATCACCGCTCTTGGTGTTGGATGAGCCCACTACTACGTAAAGTCCGCTCATAGGCTCTCTTGCAATTTCGGGCGCCCAGTTACGGATGTTTGGCTCGTACCAACCGTTTGCATAACCCTCTACCGCATATCCCTCGATCTCACCCTCAATAAGCCAATCGGAAAGATCGTACGACGTACGGAGCATATAACCGCCGTACACAGCGTCGGGGTATTTCTGCTTGGTCTTAGAAGAAAGATTTGCCGTATGCGAAGAGTGTACGGTGTAGAATTTGTTGAGGTATCTCGCCATCCACTCATCCCAGCTTCCGTACAGTTCTGCAACAACATCCCAAACCTCCTCATCCGAAGCCTCGGGCATAAATTGCTTTTCCTTATTAAATAATTTGTTGTAAGAATCCTTTAAGTCTTCTTCGCCCGTAAACAAAATTCCGGGGTCGCATCCGTCGTACTTTTCGTTGTTGTGGTAATAAAGATCGTCTTCGTAAACGTAGATATTATCCACTTTACCGTCCGCATGCGGAAGCTCGAAGCCGGCGGTAAGTCCCACCTCTTCGGTTTCGGTAGGAATAGATTCCACTACGTCGGAATTATTAGACGCCGGATCCTTTACCGCCATTACAGAACTTGTGGGCGCACATCCCGTAAGCATAGATACGGAAAGCACGAACGCCGCAAGTCCCGATAAAATTTTTTTAACGGTTTTGTTCATCTGCTTTGTCTCCTTTTAATAATTTGACTACTTGCGCCTTTTGTCCGTTATAAATCAAAAAGCGCAAAATTACGTTTTCATTTTCCATATTATACAACTGCTGAAAAATTTCCACTATATTTATTGTAGCACATTTTAACAAGTCATTTCAAGTAAAAACAAGTCATTTTTTTTGTTGTTGTGGTCATTTTTTTACTACTTTTCGGCTTTTTAAAATTTTAAAAAACCAGAAAATACAAGAAAAGCCGATTTATACAAGAAAATTTGTATTTTTCGGCTTTTTAAAGTTTAATATATAATTCGGGATTTTGCGGTGAGATTTCTAAGTATACTACCAATCCCACCGCAAAACCGAAAGAGGGGAAAAAGATATAAGGCAAAAAAAAGTTTAGTTAAAAATTTTTCTTCTTACCGCTTTTTACGTCCTAAATCAGATAGCTTCCGCCGTCAGAACGGTCACTTCCTTACCCTTCTCGCACCCAAAACGCTTCGCAACGTCGTCAATGAGCATTTTAGCGCGCTTTACAGACAGAGGACTCGTAATCTTTAGCATAACGGGAGTTTTTTCATACGACTTTTTATCGCTCTCGTCACTTACGGGAACAGTTGTTTTTTCATAATCGGCAAATCTCAACGCAAAGTATATCCTTAAAGATTTACCGTTAATCTTTATCATAAATAAAAGATTGCTTCCAAAGTACGCCTTTTCACTGTTTGCGCTCTTTTTCATCTTCAATTTCTTGTAGGCAAGCGCGTAATTTACTACGTTACAATAATTGGCTTTTACCTCGTTTTCCGCCTCGGCAAGCTTTAACGCAAAACCTGCGGGAGGCTTCTTCTCCTTGTTAAGAACAAACGCGAACACGTTCTCGTCGTCGTGTACAAGATGCGTATCGAGAAGATCGGTATCCGTTTCGCCTGCCACGTCCGTTTCGTCTACGGGCTCGTAGTCAAGGTCGGGTATTTTTGCCCTCTCAATATCCTCGCAAAACTCCATAAACGGCATACGCTCTTTTTCTATTACGTCCTGCTTCTCTCCGCTTTTGTTCGCCTCTTTTGCGCGAGCGTCCGTCATAGGCGAATAAGCTGAACTTTCGTCTTTCAATACCGGCTCACCCGTTACCTCAACCTCGGAAGAACTTTCCTTTCCGTTAAAGAGTGAAGAAAGCTCCTTCTCACCCTCTTTTTGAGTGGACATAAAATCCGCAAGCGCTCGTTTTTTGCGCTCGTGATTTTGTATCTGCTCCTGTTTTTTGCGCCGTTTTCTCCTAAGCGACGCAACAATGCAAACTACGGCTATCAACACGGCTATTACGCCTGTTCCAACAAATATCAATACTCTGATTATCGGGTCTAACGAATTGAAAAAATCCGTAATAAGATTAAATATTTCCATAATTTTCCCAGCTCCTTATTCGGTTTTTTTGCTTGTAGTACCATTAATTATACACAAAATCTCGCATACGTGTTGCATTTATAGAAACTTTCTATTAAAATAATTTTGAAAATAATATCCAAGTAGCAAGTACACACGTGTATATACAGAAACAGCCGAATTATGCAGGTGAAATTTTGCGCCGAACAATCATAGGTGAAGTGTATTTTATCTAAAGATTTATTAGCTTTCTACGTTTGAAGCGGTTATTAATTTTCGCTAAAGTCCACAAAAAAATGCGCGACCGCATTTTTTACGGTCACGCGTCTTTTTCAGTTTTACGCTTTTATTAGCTCTTCGGACAGCTCGTTGATTTTTGGAGCATACTTACGGATTCTGATTGAAAGCAAACCCTTGTAGACGGGGTAGTTTACACTTACCATCGCGATGCCCGCAACACCAACAATTATACCGATAACCATTGAGTTAAAAATAACGCCAATTGCCATGCACATTCCAAATCCAAGCACAAGTGCGCCGATAATTCCAAAGGTATACGCAAATATTATTGCAGGCAATTTAGCTCTTTTATCAAGGGCCTTAAGCTCGTCGAGCTTGCTCTTTTGCTTTGCCTCGTATCCGCTTCTGATTTCTCTTACTTCGTTAAGTTCTCTTTCTGTCATAATAATTTATCTCCTTGCTTTTTGTTTTTTGCAAGGCTATTATATAACGCGGTTGTTAAAAGTTTTTCAGTAAAATATAAGAGTTTTGCTAAACGATTGTTAAGATTTTGTAAAACCGATCATTTCTGGTTTTCGGCAAGAATTTCGTCGGATAACCTTACTATTTCAGCGCCGTACTTTTTTGCACAGACCGACTGTACCAAATTATGCACCGGATATGCGAACGCGACGGGCAGACATCCTCCCACCATAAGACATATTCCAAGCACCCACAAATTCCATTCAAGAACACAAGTAAGTCCCGTTCCGAAAATAAGCACACCCACAACTCCCAAGCTTATACCTATAATCTTTGCGGTTGTTCTTACCTTTGCGTCCATTTTACGCAAGCGTTTGATTTTACCGTCAGGCGCATCGTTTTGTTTTACGTATCTGTTTTTTATATTGTTTACTTCCTTGCGCTCGTTTTCGCTCAGCGCCGTATAAGTATACGAAAAAGTGTTATTCTCGTTATTTTCCATTGTTTTCCTTCTCCTCACGTATTTTCTTAAGTGTTTTGCAACCCTTTACTATCATTATTATACCTATTGCGTACGTTGCTACGCTTACCGCCAAGCCCGTAAGAGTGTTGAACAAAGATATATCGATGCTCTCGTCCGAAAACGTATGCAACAGGGCGGTTTGTAAAGCAAGGATCGACACTGCTGCATCGGTAAGATTTACGTTACGTATTGCCCTGACGGTCATATCGTCCTGCTTTCTTGACTTGAACAAGTTTATTATCGACATCGTGATCTTGAAAAACGCATAAGCTGCAAACGCAAACACCGTCCAGCCGGGGTATGAAAAATGCCTGTCGTTGAATATCATCTGCGCAATTGCGACGGACAGCGCGACCGATAAAACCAGAATAATAATTCCAACGTTACGATACACTTCCGCCTTTCTTTCCTCGTCCTTCCCCCCAAGTTCTCCGTTACGCATTGCGCCTTTACCGTGATGCACGAGCACTCCGCCTCTTATAAATGCAAGCGCGATATAGTAGGCAGAAAGCATTCCGTTAAAAAGCGATAAAAAGGCTATTCCCATATACGCGTTAAAAACCGCAAACGCAACAGACATACAAAACGAGCCTATTGCGAATATTATCGTCCTAAATCCGTAATCTTCTTTTAGCGATCTTGTAAACTTATGCGATTCGATTACGCCAATCACCTTGGCTTTTAACGAAGGAATCCACTTTATTACGATATACACGCAATACGCAAGACTGAGCGCAGAAAGCGCAAACAGGGTGTAAGATAGAATTTCAAGAACAAGGTTTTGCGTATAACCTACTGCCAAAAGCACCATAGCTCCTCCGATAAAGAGAACGGCGCACACAAACGCAAGAACTTTTACAAACGTGGGAGGTGACTTTAATACTTCGAAGGCTTTTTTGAAGAAGGCAAGTACTTTGTCTAAAAATCCTTTCATTCAACACCGCCAACCTTTACGGCAAAGGTACTGCCCTTGCCAATCTCGCTCACTACCGAGATCTCTCCGCCCAACACGCCTATTACCTTTTTTACAAGCGCCAAACCTAAGCCGTTACCCTCGCAAGAATGAGAGGTGTCGCCCTGATAGAACTTATCGAAAATTCTCGCGCCCGTTTCCTTGCTCATTCCGCATCCCGTGTCCGTCACGCTCACGCACGCAAGTCCATTCTTCTTAAAAAGACGCACAGATATCTTGCCACCGCGGTCGGTAAACTTTACCGCGTTTGAAACAAGGTTATTAAACACTATCTCGAGCATGCTTTCCGAGCTGTTTATCCTCACGTCTTCAAAGTCACAGTCCAACTCTATCCCCTTTTCTTCGCAAATACTCTCGTACGAAAGCACGCACTGAGCCAACGTTTCGGTAAGATTAAAAGTTGTAAAATCGGGGGTGATAGTTTGATTTTCAAGCTTGTTAAGCTTGAGAATATTGGATATCAAACCCTCTAATTTCATACTCGCCTGTTGCACGGTTTGCGCATAACGTATACGCGATTCTTCGTCTATTCCCTCTTTTGCAAGCAATGACGAATAGTTGTTTATCACGGCAAGCGGAGTCTTTAGCTCGTGGGATACCGAGGAGATAAAATCAGTCTTTAGCACCTCGTTTTTCTTCAATTCGTCCGCCATAAGATTTATATTGTCCATAATAACGTCAAACTCGTTATACTTTCCATACTCCTTATCTATAACAAGCTTTGTGGAAAAATCCCCGTTTGCAATCTTCTCGGTCGCGTCCAAAATTTTACCGAGAGGCTTATAGACCATATATTTTCTGCGTATCGCGTCTATTACGGTAACTATAAGCGAAAGCATTATTATAACAAGCAGTATAAGTATCGCAATAAGCACGTTATCGTTTGTCCTGCTCTCTATATAGTCAAACACTAATACTACGATTTGCGCCATAAACGCAATGGGGATAAAAAAAGATATTGCATCAACAAACCTTATGCCTCTGTTGTTTTCTCTCTTTTTCACTTCAGCACCGCCTTATATCCCAAGCCGTGCACGGTAAGAATCTCAAAACCGTCGCATGCGGAAGTTTTTTCACGAAGCTTTGCCATATACACGTCCACCGTTCTTGACGTTGCGGACGAATCGTAATCCCAAAACTCTTCCATAAGCGCCGAGCGTGTAAAAGTCTTTTTAGGGTTGGACAAAAACTTGAAAAGCAAATCAAATTCGCGTACGGTAAGCGCAATCTCCTCCCCGTTTATTTTTGCTACGCGCTCCTCTCTATTCATAAAAATGTTACCCACGCTCAGCTCGTTATCCGTTTCTATCTTGCTCCGTCTTAGTATCGCGCCTATTTTAAGCAGCAACACGTCCATATCAAAAGGCTTTGTTACGTAATCGTCCACACCCAATCTGTAGCCGAGCATCTTTGAGGGTTTATCGTCCTTTGCCGTCATAAATATTATCGGTGTGGTCTTGTCCGTTCTGCGCAAATTCTGCACAAAATCGAATCCGTCCATATTGGGCATCATAATATCGGTAAGAACCAAATCAAATTTCGCGCTGTCCGTTTTTTCCAGAGCCTGAACTCCGTCAAACGCGCTTACCACGTCGTATCCGTCAGCTCGTAGACTTAGACATACAAAGCGGTTAAGATCCCTATCGTCTTCAACTACCAAAATTTTAGCCATTATACGCACACTCCCATTATTCGTTATATTAAGTATAATATACCTAAAAACAAAAAGTCAATCCCAAACAACAGGGATTGACTCGAACTTACAAAACTTTTACATTTATCTATCTGATTATTATAAGCAACGCCTAAAACTCGTCGGCATCGGCAAAAGACAATACGTAACCGTCGCATAATTGTTTTAGCTCTTCCGCAAAGTCCTCGCCAGTCTTATCGTACACTCCAACAACCTTAAGACCTGCCACCTTTGCCGTTTTGCATGCAATAATATTATCGTCAAAAAACACGGTATCTGACACGTTTGCGCCTATACGTTCACAGGTTTTTAGGTAAATTTCGGGATTTGATTTTGTCGTGTTAAAATCATCGCACGAAAACACGTTATCAAAAAGTTCGAAAACTCCGCACCGTTTCAAACACGGATCAAGCATCTTGTGAGGAGATGCGGTAAGCACGTTTAAGCTTATCCCCTCTTCCTTGCATTTTTCAAGGTATTGCTTTACGCCGTTTTTGAGCGGTATCTCATCACGGTACTTAGGCAATGCGTAAGCGTCCATCATTTCAAACATTTCCTGCTCGCTGTACGGCACGTTAAGCTCATCCTTAAAATACTTTGCCGTTCCCTTATCTCCAAGCGCGGTAATTATTTTCAGTAATCCATCGGGAATGGGAATACAAGCCGACCGTAAGATATTGAACATTTTTTCGCTCCAATACGGCATGGAATCCACAAGCGTACCGTCAAAATCAAATATATAAAATTTCTTCATTCTATTCCTCTTTCTCAAATGCAAATCTCGGCATCACTTTTCCGTCAATTACCACGTTTTCCATAAACATTGCCTTTGGTCTTACCCAAAGTCCGCTACCTTCATACTGTGGCTCGTAAACAACCATTTCCTCCAAAGTTTCGCTGTGTTTTGCAACGCCTATCACCTTATAAAGATTGCCTTTATAATGTCTGTAAAATCCGCCTATAACCAATTCCTTCATTACTTTTTTCTCCGTTTTGTCGTATTTTACGCTATACGTATGCAGTTTTTGCATACAACCTATTATAACTCAATCCATTCGCCAAGCTTTTCCATACCCTTTACTACGCCCTCGCGAACACGAATAACTTCAAGGGTCTGGTTTGTATCAAACGAGAGCTTTCCGCTTGTGAAAAATTCTAAGATATCTGCAATAAGGTACTTGAAAAAGTCGGAATTGACCGAACGGGACACGGAAGCTCCGTTCTCTTTTTCCGCGCACAAACCAAAACCGTAAGAGGGATCGAAAAGCATGGTCGCGCGCTTGCCCTCATCAAACTCCACCGCGCAAACGTACTGATTTTTGCCCTGCTTGTCCACTCTCACCTTTTTAGCCTTTTTGTCAATTACTTTTACCGCCATTTCAGCCTGATGTATTACGTACTCGGCAAGGTTGGAGCCTCCGCCGTACGTTATTACTCCGTTACAGTTCCTAAGGTCGTCAAGCTCGCTTGCATAACGAAGAGCCGAAGAGGAGAAAAACGCCGTTCCGTACTCACTCGCTATGTCAAAAATCTTTTTTGCGGTTGCATAATCGGGCGCAAACGTCTTGTCGATATACGTATTATTCCTGTACTTTAATACCTCGCTCGCATACTCAAGATGCTTTTGCGGATCTGAGGGCGCAAGCACGAACACGTGGTCGCATTTTTCGCACAGCTCTTTCAAGCTGTTGCACTTTATTGCGCCGTGTTTTTCGCACCACTCGTCGGTGGTGATTCCGTCCTTGGGCGATTTGTCAAGCTCCGCCCACACGTACTTAAACTCAAAATCTAAGCCCTTTTCCTCGCAAATCTGCTTTATCCAAGCAGGATAGTTGTCCGCGTGCCACTCGCTGATATAATAATCCGCAAAACCTATTATCTTCATTCCGTTTTCCTCCGTTATCAAAACTTTTAGTATACTAATAGTATAATATCATAAATAACTAATGTAAATATCCACACTTTAAGTAAAACTTAATATTTTTTTGGATACCAACGTGACGTTGGGCACCGCAGCCGAAATGTGTAATTTTATTGAGTTGGTAAATATCCTGTAGGGGCGATTCACGAATCGCCCGTTTCTGAAATAATTGTCAACGGGTGTTATTCATAGTGATAGATCCCTCTCACTCAAAGTACCAAACCGCCTATCTATATTCCTTAATCAAAGTACACATATTGGCAATACGCCCAACGTGGACGTTGGATCCAATAATCGTTCTTTTGCAAAGTGAACAATCAATTTTCGTTTGTTATTCATAGTGATAAACCACTCTCACCCCGAAGCACTCTCTACCCTTTATATATCAAATCCAATCAAAGTACACATATTGGCAATACGCCTGCGTATAGAAAGAAGCCGTCTGCAAAATGCAAACGGCTTCTTCCCACTATATTTCTTAGGAGAACAAAAAATCAAAATTAGTTTTGAGGTGCAAGCTTTGCAAGCAGTTTTGCAATAACGTCGCCCACAGCCAAAGAATAATCAAACTGCGCAACGAATTCCTTTGCTTTTTTGAGTTCTTCTTCGGGCACACGGAACAAAAGGAAGATATACTCAAGGTACTTATCTATCTTTCTGTCCATAGTAAAATATCTGTCGCAGGGCACGGTGATAAATCCTCTCATTATTCCACCCGACGCGATCTCCAGCTCATAAAAATCTTTTGCGTCGTAATCGGGTAAATACTTCTTAAGAAATCTTTCGAGCTTTCCGGTTATCATATCGTATATAACCGACGAGGAACGAGCACAAGTATAAGCCATATTATAAATTTCTCTTATGTGCTCACTGCTTTCAGCCATATAAAGCTGAAGCACCGTTTCGGTCGCATAAAACAGTATGTCGTCCTCCGTCTTACCCTTCACCATCTCCCTTGCAGTTTCGAACTGCACTATGAGAATATGCTCGATAAGCTCCGCAACAAGCATCTCCTTGTCGCCGAATACTCTTGCAACCGCATTTCCATCAACTTTTGCCAGGCTCGTTATCTCGGTAATCTTGGTCGCCTGAAAACCATTTTCCAAAAACAGCTTTAGTGCAGAATATAAAAGTTTGTTCTTTGCTGCTTCGAACTTCTTTCCGTGTCCGATATTTGCCATAACAACTCCTATAAAACAACATTTAAAAACAATTTAAAATGCTATTCAGATATCTTTTTCATATTATAACATCTCTTAGGCTTTTTGTCAATAGGTTTTTGAAAACTTTTCAATTATTTTCTTGATTTTCACAATAACCGTAGCCATAAACACAGAACAATCGTTACGCGTTTGTTTTTCTATCACAAAGCGCGGTTATTGAACTTAGCACTGTTTTCCGACAAAAACTTTTGCACAAAAAGCCCATTATACTTGAAAAATACCGTAGTTTATATTATAATGATATAGATAATCATTAATATTGACGGGAGGACGAAATGTTTAATATTCTCGTAGTAGACGACGACAAAAACATCCGATTTGTTATGAAAGAAGTGCTTGAAGCCAATCAGTACAACGTTTTTACCGCAAAAAACGGTGAAGACGCATTTGAGGTTATGGTAAACGAGCATATCGACCTTGTTATTGTTGACATTATGATGCCCAAAATGGATGGATACGAATTTACCGAGGAGCTGAGAAATTTCAATCAGGAGCTTCCCGTACTGATGGTATCCGCAAAACAGCTCCCTGAGGACAGAAAAAAGGGGTTTGTTTCGGGAATAGACGATTTTATGACAAAACCTATCGATCCCGAGGAACTGCTTTTGCACATCAAAGCGTTGCTTAGAAGATACAAGATAATCTCCGAGCGCCAGATTGCGTTTGGCGATATACTGCTTGACTACGATTCGTTTACCGTAAAAGGCCACGGCGAAACCATAGAACTTCCTCAAAAGGAATTTTTACTGTTGTATAAGCTACTTTCCTTTCCCGGTAAGATCTTTACCAGAATTCAGCTCATGGATGAGATTTGGGGCGCCGACTGCGAAACGGATTCGGAAACGGTTACGGTGCATATAGGACGTTTGAGAAAACGCTTTGACGGATGGGAAGATTTTGAAATAGAAAGCATAAGGGGACTTGGATATAAGGCGGTGAAAAAAGCATGAAACACTCGACTGTAAAAAAGAAAAAAGACGATAAAAACGTCATACGTTATTTAAGAACCACGCTTATGGTGGGAGTTGCGCTCATTCTTCTAATAGCGCTTGGAAGCTACGCGCTCGTAAACTACTTCCTCATTCAGTCCCGGATTTTACCGCAGGGCGACGAGGGCGCATTAGGTATATTTTGGGTAATAGCCTTCACTCTGTTTTGTATAGCAATGGGCATAGGACTCTCGTTTGTGTTGGGGAAAATGCTCATAACCCCCATACGCAGACTGATAGAGGGAATGACCAAACTTTCCGAGGGCGACTTTTCCACACGTATCTCGCTTGGAAAATACGCGGACAGCACCACGGAGGTAAGTAAAGCCTTCAACCTGCTTGCAGCTCAGCTTCAAAGCACCGAGATACTCCGCTCCGACTTTGTTAATAATTTCTCCCACGAGGTAAAAACTCCGCTCGTTTCCATTACGGGGCTTGTTTCACTACTTAAAAACGACAACCTCCCCAAATCCAAGCGAGTGCAATACGTAGAGCTTATCGAAGAGGAAATCCAAAGACTAAGCTCTATGACCACCAATATGCTCAACCTTTCCAAGCTCGAAAAACAGGAGATAATAACGAACAAAACATCGTTTAACCTCTCGGAGCAAATCAGAACGTGCGTGCTGTTGCTTGAAAAAAAATGGACTAAAAAGAAAACACGGCTCGCGCTTGATTTTGACGAATACGAGCTGTACGCAAACGAGGACCTTATGAAACAGGTCTGGATAAACCTTATCGACAACGCGATAAAATTTTCCAAGGAAAAAGGCACCGTTTCCATAGCTATTGAAGACTCTAAAACGGATATTACGGTATCGATATCCAACACGGGCGACAAGATTAAAGATGAGGATTTAGACAAAATTTTCAACAAATTCTACCAATCTGACGAATCACGCCACAAGGAAGGTCACGGCATAGGACTTTCGATAGTAAGCAGAATTTTATACCTCCACGAGGGCAAAATCAACGTGGAAAGCACGGATGAAAAAACCGTTTTTGCCGTTACTTTGCCAAAAACAGACAAATAAGCTCAATATCCGACAAAAAAATTATCCTCCGCTATTTTTTTTACAAAGTGGGGGATAATTTAGTTTCAGTTCATATTTAAATGTTATAATGCCTGTACAAATACTGAAGAAATACACATTTTAAGGAGAATTTTATTTTGGTTGACAATTCTAACGTTAAAAAAATTGACGGCGAACTTTTTTCGGACATTGTGGAGAACGGTGCGAGAAACCTCAAAGCTAACATTCAGGAAGTAAACGACCTCAACGTTTTCCCCATTCCCGACGGCGACACGGGCGATAATATGTACATGACCATCTCGGGCGGTATTGGACCACTTAAGAAAGAAACCGAAAACTCGGTTGAAAAGAAGGCTAAAGCCCTTGCAGACGGAATGCTCCTAAACGCACGCGGAAACTCGGGTGTTATCCTTTCTCAGCTCTTTGCCGGCATGGCAAAAGCATTGGAAGGACATCCTACCGTTACCACCGAAGAGCTTGCAAACGCTTTTAATATGGGTGTAAAGCAAGCCTATACCGCTGTTGCTCAACCCGTAGAAGGAACTATTCTTACCGTTGCAAGAGAATCAGCCGACGTTGCAAAACGCAACACAAACGAAGCCACTACTTTGGGCGACTACTTCGATACATACGTAAAAGAAATGGAAAAATCTCTCGACCATACTCCCGAGCTTTTACCCGTACTTAAAGAAGCCGACGTTATCGACAGTGGCGGAGCCGGACTTTTGTATATAGCAAAAGGAATGAAGAGCGCGGTTGCAGGTCAAGAAATTAAAGCTGACGGAAACGTGGAATCAAAAGGCGACGATATCGATTTTTCCAAGTTTACCGCAGACAGCGAAATGGTTTACGGATACTGCACCGAGTGTTTACTTCAACTCCAAAACAGCAAAACCAACGCGGAAGAGTTTGACGTAAACACCATTATCGAATTCCTCAACACTATCGGCGACTCCATCGTAGCGTTCAAGACGGGAACGGTAATCAAACTTCACGTACATACAATGACGCCTTACAAAGTTTTGCAGTTCTGTCAGCAGTACGGAGAGTTTCTGAAAATAAAAATTGAGAATATGACTCTCCAGCACAACGAAACGGTAAAGGAAGAAAAACCCAAGAAAAAGAAAAAGCGCAACGTATCCCACCGCAAGTTCGGACTTGTAACGGTAGGCACGGGCGAAGGACTTATCGAAGCATTCTACGGCATGGGCGCCGATATCGTAATAGACGGCGGACAGGGTAATAACCCCTCCATCGAAACCTTTATCGAAGCCTTTGACGATTGTAACGCAGACGTTATTTTCGTTCTTCCCAACAACTCCAACATTATTATGGCGGCAAAACAAGCCAAGGAAATGTACACGAAATCAGACATACGTGTGCTTCCAACCAAGAACTTCGGACAGGCTTACTCCATTCTTTCCATGCTCGACTACTCCGCAGACGATGCAGACGAGATTGAAAAAACAATGATTGCAGACATGGCGGATATCGTAACAGGTATGGTTACTACTTCCATTCGCTCTGCAAACATCGACGGTGTGGAAATTACAAACGGAAATTATATCGGCTTTACCAACAAGACGATGCTCGTATCGCACGAAGATAAAGTTTCTACCGCTACCGCGCTTTTGGAAAAACTTAAGATTGAGGAAAAAAGCTTCCTTATCGCCGTATACGGTAAGGACGTAACCGACGACGAAAAGCAGAGAACGGAAAAGATCGTTGCAACTCAATTCCCCAACGTTGAGTTCTACTCTATAAACGGTGGACAGGACGTTTACGATTATATCCTCATTTTGGAATAATACGGAGATTATATGAAAAAAATTCTAATAGACGTAATGGGTTGCGATAATCCCGACGCGGTTATTGACGGACTTGCTCTTGCAATTAACGCGACGGAAGACGTAATCTTAGTTGCATGCGGAGATCAAAAACGCATAGAAGGACGACTTGCAGACAAAACGTTCGATAGATCGCGCTTGCAGTTTATCGACGCGCCCGACGAAATCACCAACAACGACAAATCGGTAAACGCGGTCTTAATGAAAAAGAATTCCTCTCTTATCGTTGCTCTTAATACGCTCAAAACGACTGCCGATATTCCCGTAATGATAACGGCAGGAAGCACGGGCGCACTTATTGCAGGTTCCATTCTCATTTTAGGCAGGAACAAGCCCGACGACAGAGCTACGCTCGTTACTCACTTCCCCACAGACAAAGGCGGTATGGCGGTACTTGCGGACTGCGGAGCTAACGTAGATTGCGGACCCGAACATTTGCTCAAATTCGCTCAGTATGCAAGCGACTACGTGAAAAAAGTTTACGCGGTAGAAAACCCCAGAATAGGCTTACTTAGCAACGGAACGGAAGACGGCAAGGGAAGCGCGCTTACGTTGTCGGCGTTCAAGCTCCTAAAAGAGGATACTTCGCTTAACTTTATTGGCAATATGGAAGCGAAAACCACAATCTCGGGCGACTACGACGTTGTGGTCGCGGACGGTTTTTCGGGCAACGTATTGCTCAAATCCATCGAAGGCACAGCAGTGTCGGTTGTAAAACGCGCCATGGCTTGCTTTAAGCAAACCGTAAAAACCCCCGAGGAAATGCAAACGGTCAAAAAGGCATTCGGTATGCTTTTATCTCAGCTCGACTTCAACTCCACGGGTGGAGCCGTACTTTTAGGAGTAAGGAAACCCGTTGTAAAAGCGCACGGTTCTGCTAACAGCGACACCGTTATTCACACAGTAAAACAAGCGCTCCACATGATAGAATGTGGATTTGCAAAATAAAACTCACAAATAAACAAGGAGAAAATAAAAAATGAAAAACTACGTTATCGTAACAGATTCCTGTTCGGATATGGGCAGAGAGTTCAGAGAAAAGTACAACGTTGAGTACATTAAAATGATTTATCACTACGATGGAAAAGAATATCCCGCAGATCTTGACTGGGAAGTTCACGGCTCGGCTAAGGGCTTTTACGACGTAATAAGAGGCGGTACAAGAATTATGACCGCACAGATTACCGCACCCGTATACAAAGAGGCGTTTGAAAACTGGATTATGGAAGGCAAGGACGTTATTTACATCGGTTGCTCCTCCGCCCTCTCCGCTTCCATCAAGGCAAGCGTACTTGCCGCAAACGAGCTTATGGAACAGTATCCCGACAGCAAAATCATTTGCGTTGACTCGCTTATGGCTTGCAGTGGACTTTTCCTCATGTGTAAACACCTCTCCAAAATGCGCGCTGAAGGCAAGACCATAGAAGAAGCGCAAGCTTGGATAGAGGCAAACAAGCTCAACATTCATCAGGAGTGCTGTGTTGCAGACCTTAAGTACCTCAAGCAGGCTGGCAGAGTTTCTGCAGGTACTGCGTTCTTCGGCGGATTGTTCCAAATCAAGCCCATCATGATCTCGGATGCAAAGGGACAAAACCTTGCTATCGAAAAGGTTAAGGGCAGAAGACAGTCTATTGACAGAATAGTTGAGAGAATGAAAGAATCCTATCGTCCCGAAGTTTTCCCCGACGTTATCGTATCTCACGCTGACTGTATAGAAGACGCCGAATATCTTAAGGCTCAAGTTATCGAAAAGGTAGGCGTAAAAGAGGAAGACATCACCATGAACTTCATTGGACCTATCATCGGAGCAACCACAGGCCCCGGAACTATGTCGCTCTACTTCTACGGAACTGAAGTTACTGAAAACAAGGAATAACAACGCAAAAGGTTAGCGGAAAAATTACCGTTAACCTTTTTATATCCCACAAAATCTATCGATTATACCAAAAGCGACACCTCAAAAGTGTCGCTTTTTTTTGTATACGTATCAGTTTTTTTGTTACAAAAAACAAAATTAGAGTTTTTTTGAGATTGTACTTATATAAAACAAAATTGAAAATAATAACGCCAGTGTTGACAATCAACTAATACATAACTTTTGTCAAAAAACACGTTATGCTCATTATACCTTTACTTAATTGTATAAGGTTTTAACGCACACTTTATCGTTACGCCTTCGTTAAAATTTCCATTTCTTCTTGTGTTAGCTCAATAAACGCACCCTTAAGATTATCGGTAAAGTGATGAACCGAAGAAGAACCGAAAAGCGGAATAACGTCGGTATAGCCGATAGATGAAAGGTTGCACATCCAAGCAACAGCCATTGCGCTTGCACACACACCCTTTTCTTTCGCCATGTTCTTAAGCACGTCCAGTCTTCCGTCTATTACGGTATCTGCCGGCAGTCTTTCGGTTTTTTCGTATCCGCCTTTTGCAAGCGAAGAGTATGCAACGAGCGGAATATTTTTAGCTTTCAGATATCTTAGACGCTCTCTATTTACAGTTTCGTTAAACTCGTACTTGGGCGCAACTTCCGCCTTTGTGTAAAGATAGGTAAAACGCTGTTGCATAACGGTATACGGCGTAAGCTCTTTTTCCTTTGCGATAAAATTTGCCTCGGCAAACTTCCAAGTATCGTAGTTGCTTCCACCCAATATTCTAACCTTACCCTTTTTCACGAGGCTGTCAAAAGCAGTCATCGTTTCTTCAAGCGACGTATTCTTATCGTCGGTATGCGCATAGTAAATATCCACGTAGTCGGTCTTAAGGTTTTTCAAACTCTCGTCAATCCAATACTCGATTTGCTCCTTTTTTAAGCCTGCGCCTACGCCCTTTCTGTCAAAGCCCACCTTGGTTGCAAGCACTATTTTATCCCTGTTTTTTCTGCTTGCAAACCACTCGCCGAGCGTTTTTTCGCTCTCGTCGCCCACGCCTGCCCAATGCGCGTAGTTGTTGGACGTATCGACAAAGTTACCGCCCATATCTACGTACGCATCCAAAACTTTGAACGCGTCTTCCTTGCTTGTAGTAGTACCAAAATTCATAGCGCCAAGCGCCACGGGGAATACTTTTATATCCTTACCAAAGTCAATCATCTTCATAGTTAATCCATCCTGTTTATTATATCGTCTTGCAAGTTTTCCGGGAAATCCACGAATATACCCGTATATCCCGTTACTCGCACTCTTAAATCCTTATATTTTTCCGGCTCGTCTTTAGCCTTTATCAAGTCCTCTTTGCCAACCGCGTTTATCTGCAAGTGCAGTCCTCCGCTATTAAGATACGTTCCGATTAGGTTTGCAAAATTCTCTAACCCGTCCTTACCCTTAAAGTGGTCGGGTTGGACGTCAAAGTTAAGCGCTCCTGACGTAAAGTAGTCAAAAGGCAGTGCGGATAACGAATCAAGCATTGCAACTCTTCCGTTTACGCTACGTCTTGGCGCAGGGTTTACGTTTTGCGAATACGGCTCGCCTTTACGTCTTCCGTCGGGTGTTGCTCCCATATTTTTTCCATGTTTAATGTGCCACGTATCACTTTGAATAGAGGGCATAATTATAATTCCGCTACCCTCGTTTTGTCGGTTTATCTTAGATACGTACTCGCCAACCAGTAACGCGAGGCGCTTTGCATTAGCCGTAGAACGCTCTTCTCCGCTACCAAATTTCTCTACGCTTTCAATCTTTTCGAGCACGTCGTCATAACCTATGAAATCGTTTACCGTAGCTTCGTACAATCTCTCAAGCGTTACGCTCTTGTCGATAAAGCAAAGTTTTTCCACAACGGTAAAGCAATCCGCAACGGTTGCAAACCCAACGAATCCGCTCACCTCCACGTGGTACTTAACACCGTCCGCGCACGTTGCAGATACTTTTTCGATGCTTCGCGCGCTCAGTACGTCGCCAAGCGTAAGCACGTTTGCTCCAAACTTTTTCCTAAGCTCTATTTCCTCTTTTGCGAACTTGAACTTATACTCCAAAAACTCGCTAAATTTACGAGCAAACTTATCGTAGAAAACGTCTATGCTTTGCGCTCCGCCTTCGCTTATAACTTCGCCAAAAACGTTCATAAACTCTTCAGGATAGCCAAGTGGCGAAGAATATCTCACCTTGCCGATATTATAACGCTCTATCTTGTTGCGTTCGTCTTTAGGAAGAGTTCTTGCCATAGTGAACGCATTAGGTCCCATATACGTTATGAGCGAATCGTGACCTAAATCCGCCCAGTTACATCCAAAGTGCCCATAATTTCTCGCGTCCTTTTCCGTCACGCCCTGCTTAATAAACGCACTGATTATATCGTCGTCGTTATAAATCATCATAGACGAGGAAGCCAAAGCTTTTGCCGACAGCGTTTGCCAAAGTTTAGGATGCTTTTCGTTTAATCCCTTATAATACCTTACTACTATCACGGGGTTCTTAAACGAGGGTTGTATGCACTCTGCAAAAAGGTAAGTAAGCTCGGTTACTCCGTCCTCTCCCTGCTCATCGGTTCCTGCCAAAAGCAAGTACTGCGGAGCGTCGAAGTTGAGAATTCTATCAAAGCCGGTACTATTGCTTTCATCACCGATCTGATGCTCGCCAACACCCATAATAAGGTTGTGCTTACAATAATAATCGGTAATTAAATCCTTAGCTTTTTCACGTGTTAAAAATCCGTTTTTGACGTCGTTTTCGTAATACGTATTCAAGAAACGGTCCATTCTGCCCAATGTTAGAGTGGGATTCCCCGTAACGTAAGCGCAGTCTATAAACGCAACTATCCAGCACAGCTGCAGAGCCTCGTAAAAAGTTTGCGGAGCACGGTTTGCAATCGCTCTTAAAACCTCTCTTTGCGCCGTCATTCCGTTTTTTTCACACTCGTCCGCATACCGCTCGATAAATGCAATAATACCGTCCAAAACGAGAATTGCACCGCTAAGGAAGTTTTGTTCTTCCGCCTCGCTCACTTTATCAAGCTTTTCACTAACGTCTTCCCTTATCCCCACAAGACCGAGATTTACCAAACGTTCCCAATCGAGCGTACGGTGTCCACAAGAAAACACGGTGGTTTTGTACACGTTCCAATCCGCAAAAAACGCCTTACATTCTTCGTCCTCTTGCTCGTTCACCTCTTTTTCTACGTACCTGCCTATTATCAAATCGTTTTCACGTACGGGCGTAGAAACGAGAGTTAAAAAGTCCTTAAGAACGTTGCCAAATCTGAGCTGTTGCGGAAGATGGGCATACTTATCCCTGAGCGTATTCATAATTTGTATGCGCTCAAAGCTCGTAACCTTTATGCTTTTAGCCGTTAGAGCTTTTTTTGCCTCTAAAACGTTATTTTGCATAATACTCTCCTTGTAAAAATCTTTTCAAGCTTATTATAACACAAAAATTTACACAATTCAAGATAAATTTTGTTTTTGTGTAGCCAAATTTTAACTTTACACTAATACCCGTACTTCTTTCTGTTTGCAAAAAAGAATACCGTTGCAACCACCGTTGCCAGCACCTCGCTCACGATAAGCGAAAACCATATTCCGTCCACACCCATTATAAGCGGTAGTAAGAACACCGCCGCAATCTGAAATACGAGCGTTCGCATAAACGAAATTATCGCGGACACTGCGCCGTTATTAAGCGCCGTAAAGAACGAGGATGCCAGAATGGGAAAACCTGCAAAAATAAACGAAAACGAGAATATTCTAAACGCCTTTTCCGTAAGCAGAAGTAAGCCGTTATCATACCAGCAAAAAGCGAGAGAAAGCGGATATGCAAGGGCTTCTGCCACACCAAACATCAAAAGCGAGCCTACTACGAAAATTATAAGGCTTTTTATAAGAATATTCCTCACTTCCGCGCTATTCTTAGCGCCGTAATGATACCCGACAATCGGTGCGCTACCCACAGAAAACCCAATAAAGCATGCAATGAAAATGAAGGATACGTACATCAAAACTCCGTACGCCGCAACTCCGTCCTCGCCAAGCAGAGTCATCAGCTGAGCGTTGTAAACCATTGAAACCACAGACATTGAAACGTTGGACAAAAACTCACTCGAGCCGTTTCCGCACGCAATAAAAAAGCTTTTCCCGTCAAAGGCAAACTTACCGAACTTAAGCAAACTCGTGTTCTTCTTATTCAGGAAGTAGATTACGGGAATAACACCGCCCACAAACTGACTCATTACCGTTGCAACCGCTGCACCCACGATCCCCAAGGGAATTACGGCAACGAGCAACGCGTCAAACACGATATTCGTAAGCCCTGCGCAAATGGTAACCAAAAGCCCCAACGTGGGTTTTTCGGCTGTTACGAAAAAGCTCTGAAACTCAAACTGCAGCATTTGAACGGGAAGCCCAATAAGCAAAATTCTGCCGTACAGCACGCAACACTCAAGCATTTTATCCCTTGCGCCCAACGCATACGCAACCGGCTCTATAATAAAAAACGCAATAACGGAAAACGTTACGCCAATAATGACAGTTACCGTCACGAACATCGAAAACAGGCGATTAGCTTTTTCTCCGTTCCCTTCACCCAGCGTTTTTGCAATAAGCGCGCTACCGCCCGAGCCAATCATAAAACCCACCGCTCCCAACACCATAAGGAACGGGTATATAAAATTAACGGCGGCAAATTCCGTCTTGCCCGTAAAGGACGAAACGAAAACACCGTCCACAACACCGTACACGGACGTAAATATAAGCATTATTATTGACGGCAAGGTATACCGCATCAGCCGTCCGAACCCGAAATGATCCGAAAGTTTTATCTGTGTCTTCATGAAATTTATGCTCCGACTTTAGAATTTAAATAAGAGTTCGACCTAAAAATTTTAGACCGAACTCATTCGACATCTTATCCACGAACGTGCTACGGCACGCCGAACTCCGATGACCACTATTTAGTTAAAACCGCGATTAAAGTTGGAAATTAGCAACTTCCAAATTAATAGAACTACCCTTGCTATTGGGGCCTTTTTCCACCTGAACCTTGCGCCACTTATCCTCAAACTCAAGCATCTTTTTAGAGGGAAGAGCAGGGGCTTGTCTACCGAAAAATCTATCGGTAAAGGTTTGACCTTGCTTTGCAATAAGCTCAATAAGCTCTTTGGGCGCGTCTTCCATAGCGTACTGACGCATCGCAACACCTTCACCCTCAACAATACGCATACGGTTAGGGAAATAATTCTTCAAAAGGAAATGCGCATACATTACAAAACGGTGATCGCCATAACAACGGTGCTGAAGATTATATCCGCTATCCGCCGTTTCTACTGCCACCGAATAACCGCTCTTAACCGCCTCTATAATGCTATCGTTATCGTTGCCCTTTGCAAAACAAACAGTAAAATGCACGGGGAAGTCGGCGCTCTTTTCGATCTTGTGAACGTCGGACGAGCCAACAACCGAAATCTTCAAGCCCTCGACACGCATCTGCGCCCAGTGCGAAATAGAAAGATTAACTCCATCATAACCCATACCACCTACAAGCTCGTACGCGTCGAACATTCCGCTATTGAGCAAAAGTTTACTCAATTCGTCGCATACGTTATAGCATTTTACGCCCAATCTCCAATACGGGTGCGCAAAAATCGCAAGACCGCCTACGCTATGAATGGCGTCGCAAGCCCACATTGCGCGAGCATACTTCGCCTTGTATTTTTCAGGCACGTGAGAGGGAACTTTGCTTTCGTACTCTTCAATCTCACTATCGTACGTTCCGCTCTTGTCAAGCACGTAACGCTCCGCAACGCTCTCTTTTCCGCCCACGTGAACGATATGCACAACACTTCCGGGACAATGCACTTCTTCGCCGAAAACTCTGGCAAAGCCTGTCTTTACGCCTGCAAAAACCTCGTCTACCTCGCCACTGGGGAAATAACGGTTGTGGTCGGTAAGCGCCACGAAATCATAACCCTGCTCGCGGTAGTGTCCAGAATGCGCAACCGCGTCGCGAAGTCCGTCCGAACGGTACGAATGCGAGTGGAAATCACCGCGCAACGGCGTAAGCGTATATAAGTCTTCCTCAACCGCGTAAACGTAAAGGTCCTGAACGAGCTTTCCGTCCTTACGAAGCGATATAACGTACTCCATTTCCTCGTCAAACTTATAGTTAAAGGTTACGTATCCGCCGTGAGCCACAACGCCTATAGTGGTACGGTTATTAATCTCGCTGGCATGATAATCTATAATATCGGTGTTTACTCCGATAATATCCAAAGTATACTCCGCGTTTTCAAAAAACAGAAACGAACGCTCAGTGGCAACAATTGTCATTTTACTCTCTTTTCCCACCTTTACAACGGCAGGAAAAATAGCATAATTTTTAGGATCAGGTAACATTTCTACACTCCTTAAATCTCAAATTTCGCAACAATTATATCACAACTAATTTTTTTAAGCAACAAAATAACACGAGTTTCAAATTTTGGTAATCAACGTGCACACCCACCGCCAATAATGAGCAATTCCCACCATTTATTACCCTACGTCTTTGCGAGGCGTAGCCGTGGCAATCTCTGAGATTCGACCATAAGAACCTCATCAAGATAACGACATGTTATCTTTGCAAGGACGGCTTTTATATGGTTAAACCCCATCCATTTAAAGGCTCGTGTAAAGGGGGCTGGATGCGAAGCAGACTGGGGGATTCTCTCCTTTCTGATTACAGCTCAAATTCCGCATTAGTACGTGCTCAAAATCTGACGCATAACCTTTACGGCAAAGCGTGCTTCTTCTATCATAAAATCCTTGCCAAAATGCGTGAGCAGAACCTCAAGATTGTACGCTCCGTCATACCCTATCTCGCAAAGAGCGGTTATCGTGTCCTTCCAATCCAAAGTTCCCGTCATGGGAATCTTGTGCTGATCCTTATACCCATCGTTGTCGTGCAGGTGCAAAACCTTTATCGCGCCTCCCATCTTTCGGATAACGTCCCCAACCTTTGGATTTCCCTCAAACCTCGTAGATCTGTGGGTGTGTCCCGTGTCCATACAAATGCAGAAATGTTTGGAAAACTCGGGTACGTTAGCGAGTTTTTCGTACGAATTGATAAAATGCGTCATATCGCCAAAGAACTCGTTACAGCCAAGCCCGGGCGCATCGCCAAAGGTTTCGGTAGCAATGATTATATCCTCTTTTACCGCAAATGGCAGAATATCCGCAAACATCTTATTGTTGACGGAATACATCAACTCGTCCGGAGCATCCGCACCAAAAACCATAGAGGTTATCGCATGCATAACGCAGTATTTAGCCCCCAGCTCCTTTGTGGCAATGCAGTCCATCTTAGCACTTTTAATAAAGTCCGCGTTGAACTTTTCATCCTTCTTTACTCCCGTAATGCGTCCGTGAGTCTGCTCAATGCCAATACCCAGCTTGTCCGCATACTCTTTCAATCTCCTAAAATACGCCCTAACCTCGTCTTCGCCACGGGCATACACGCTCTCCCCGTTTGCCACGTCAAACCCACAAAGGTTAAAATCCACGCAGTCCGCCCCGATTTCCTTGGCAATCTCTATTGCCCTAAAATCCCCAAACTGCTCCTGCAAATTAAAAATACTAATACCAACCCTCTTCATCATAACCTCCTAAAATCGCAATTGGCTGTTAGTCTTTACTACGTAATAATTTATAAAGTTCCGCTCCCATTGTGTTCATAACACTAAGATAGAATTCATTATCATTAAGCAACTTTTTATAAGCATCAGAATTTTCTAAGTAACACTGTGTTGCAATCTTTTTAAACTTATCGGGGAACAAACTCTGCACAAACATTTCGTAATTATTGTCTTTAGCGTACCGCTTATATTTCTTTATCTCGCTATCGTTAAGGAAATTTTGGAAAATACTTTCCACAACTGTTCTGTCAAAATCACTGAATTCGCCTTGAAAAACCTCGTTAACCTTATCGATTATGTTTTGCAAAGTATCTTTCTTTGGAACTTTTGTCGTGCTTTTATCTTGAGATACTACCAAATCAGTATCCTTTTTTTCAAGAACGATTGCCCCCTTAAAACTCTCCGTCAACATTGCATACTCAAGCTTAATTTTATCCTCAATATCAGGCTTAACGTGTGCAGGTTTAGGCAAAACTTTTAGCAAATGGCTTGCATAAACATATTCCTTGAAAAGTTCTTCATCGGGAATTCTTACAAGCTGAGTAACGTATGCATAGCTCTTTACAAACTTACGTATAGCCATTCTTGCGTTAAACTTTCCCTCAACGGTATCTATTTCATCATACCTGTCAGCAACAGGTTTTAACATACTTGCCAATTTTCCCATAGCAACAGAATCCTGCTTTACAGAATGCGTAGACATAAATTTATAATACTTATCCACGTCATCAAAATTATAGAGCATATACTCCTGAATTTTACCACGCAGAGTATAAACTCTGTTATAATCGCTAACACCGTCCAAAAGCGTTGTTTGATAATACGGCTGGAAACTTTCTCTTACCGTTTCATCATCGTTGGCAAAATCAAGAACAAAAGTGGAATCTTTACCCCTTGCAACCCTGTTAAGTCTTGATAAAGTCTGTACGGCACTGACGCCCTTTAGTCTTTTATCTATATACATAGATTGCAATAACGGCTCATCAAAGCCCGTTTGATACTTATTTGCAACGACAAGAATATTATTCCTTTCCGACCTGAATTCTTTTCTGAATTTCTTATCGGTAGTAATAGAATTACCGTCAGCATCAAAGTTAAGCCCAGCCTCTGTGTACTCAATATCATCAACCTTTACGGTTCCCGAAAAAGCAACCATTACACCGCAACCTTGTCCCTCTTTGGGGTGCTCCTTCAAATACTGCTTAATTGCAAAATAATACCTTACGGCGTTTGCCCTGCTATCGGCAATAACCATAGCCTTAGCTTTTCCATTAATCTTAAACCTTCCACTATCCAAAAAGTTAGACATTATCATATCAGTTTTTTGTTTGATTGTATGTCCGTTCTCTTTATAATATTTAATCAAAATCTTAAGTGCCGGTCCCGTCATAACCTCAGGGTTTTCCGCAGATGTTCTGACAAGCCTAAACGCCTCGTTTATTGTGGTATAATTCTCCAAAACGTCAAGTATAAATCCCTCCTCTATCGCTTGACGCATAGAGTAAACGTGAAACGGTTTGTGCTTGTTAATAACAGGGTCAAAGGTTCCAAAAACTTCTATCGTTTTATTTTTTGGCGTTGCGGTAAAAGCAAAGAACGACTGATTATTGTGCTTGCCTTGTTCTAAAACCTTTTGAATTATTTCGTCGGTAACGTCTATCGTTTCTACGTCTAAACCCTCGTCGTCAGCAAACTTTTCAAGTTCCTTTTGTCTATCTATAAGCGCACCACGCAAAGTCTTTGCACTTTCTCCGCTCTGACCTTGATGTGCTTCGTCAATAATAATAGCAAACTTTCTGTCCTTAATCTCATCAAACTCCTTATGAGCAAACAAGAACTTCTGTATAGTACAAATTATAATTCGCTTTCTGTCGTTAATTGCCTCGGCAAGTCCTCTTGACCTACGCTTGTCATCTATAGCATCAACAAGTCCGGGGACGTGCTCGAAGCTGTTAATCGTATCTTGCAACTGACTATCAAGAACAATACGGTCTGTTACTACAATTACCGAGTCAAAAACCGCTTTATTTTCGCTATCGTGAAGAGAAGCCAATCTATAAGCAATCCACGCAATAGAGTTAGACTTTCCACTACCTGCAGAATGTTCAATCAAATAATTTACGCCCGATCCCTTTTCCTTAACGTCTGCAACAAGCTTGTTTACCACGTCAAGCTGATGATATCTTGGGAAAATAATTTTCTTCTTTTCTACGGTACGTATCGCTCCATTTCGTTCAACCTCTACCTTTTCGGACACACAAGCTATAAACTTGTTAAGAATATCCAAAAGTCCGTCACGCTGTAAAACCTTCTCCCACAAGTACGAGGTTGCATAGCCATTAGGATTAGCCGGATTTCCCTTTCCTCCGGTCACTCCCGCTCCGTTACTGCCTTGGTTAAACGGCATAAAATACGTTGCGCCGTCTTGCAAGCAAGTAGTCATATACGCTTCGTATAAATCCACAGCAAAATAAACAAGGAATCTATTGTTAAACTTAAAGCAAAACTCCTTGCTGTCCCTATCGTTTCTGAACTGTGTCATAGCGTTTTCTACGTCTTGTCCCATATACTGGTTTTTAAGCTCCAATGCAACAATGGGAATTCCGTTTAACGAAAGCACCATATCTATCGTGTTGTTATTCTTTTTAGAATACGCAAACTGACGTGTTACGCCCAGAATATTCTTTCCGTAAAGCTCGGTATGGTTTGCATTAAGCTCAGACTCAGGTTTGAAATAACAAATCTTAAGCTTCATACCCATATCCTCAATGCCGTTTTTAAGCACGTGAATAAGACCGTACTCGCTTATACAGCTCTCTAACCTCTTATACAGTTTTTCGGAAGCCTGATCGCCATAGTATTTAACATACTTTGCCCATTCTTTAGGCTGAGAGCTTGAGATAAAATGCTCGAGCACTTCAGGATATATGGCACGCTCTTTATCATAAACGTACTTATGTATTCTATGCCCATTAGGATTAAGATACGAAAACTGCTCATACCCACCCTCTTCACTTATAAGAAAGCTTTCTATATCCTGTTCAAAACGTTTTTCAGATTGGTCAAAATCTCTCATCACATTCCTCCGTATCTATATCACAAGCAAAACCCGTATCTTTTATTTCTATTAGTTTTTCATCATCACCATTTACTTCAAATTTTATAGGTATTTTATATTCATTGCCTAATAAATCCTGAACAATAAGTGAGATATATTTAATTTCTTTATTTGAATAAAGCAAGGTGTTGAATCCAAATCCCAAATAATCATTTTTATCAACATATCTTTTTACATTAGAATAAAATTTTACCTTATTTACTATTATCCCACTTAAATAAAATGGTGAAAAATCTGTATTCTTACAAATCAAATTATGTATTTTATAAGTTGTCGCTTCGTCTGCCCTGTTTATAAAAAGATTAGAAGACGAGCCTTCAAAATCACTATTAATTAAAAATTTTCCACTTATTTCTTTTGCTCTTACACCAAAGAAATTAACAATAGGTCTATATTTCTTTTTGTCATCTTCTTTTCTGTCTTTATCAGCTTTTTTAATAGTCCACGCAACACCACCAAGCGTAAGGGCGCCACCCACAACAGATGCAACTATTGCTAATACAATGTCTTGTAAGTTTTTATCATTTGGGATTAAATATATTAAATAAATAATCAAAGCTAACAGACTTAAAGAGTCAACAATAAAAGAAACAATGCTAAAAATACTTTTTTTAGTAGAAAAACCATTCCCTATACAAACCAACACCGCAATAGAAAGCATTACCGCCGATATACTTCCAAATACAAATATCGTATTTAAAGAAACATAGTGACCTAAAACAAATAAAATTACTGCACATGCATATAACCCTCCTAAAACAATACCTTGCATTGCTTTTGAAGGCAATTCCTTTTCTACCGTTTTTTCACTAAAACGTATTGTTTTATAGACAGCAACTGATATTATAAATTCTAAAACCCCCACAACAATGCTGACACAAACAATAATCGCTATAGATAATAATGCCCAGTAATTATATAAATAACTTAGCGTTAAAATAGAAAACAACGTAAATATTGGCGAAATTAATTTTTGATTGTGATAATTTTTATAGTCTGCAAGCGCATCAATATTACAAACAGCACAACCAATCCACACCCATTTTATAATATTATTAATTTCTTTTTCAAAATGGATAAAAGGCAACACTAAAAAAGCAACGAAAAGTGTTAACCCAATTCCCCTCAGTAAGCATTTAAGTGTTTTGCAAAATTTATTTTTAGGTTGCCATAACCTTAATAAAGACCCCATTACACCACTTCCTTTTTGCCGGTTACGTATTCGTAAATCAAAGACTTTTTATATTCTTGCAACTTTTCAATTTTTTCTTGTTTGATTGCTATAAGTCTATCGATTTGACCGCATTTTTCGTCAAGATAATTAACCAACTTTTCCTGTAGTTTTACACTCGGACAACAAAGAATAATTTGAGCAATTTCTTCCTGATTAATTTTAGGCATTTTTACTCGATTTTCTGTAACCAATTTAACTTGTGCCAAGAAAATATCCGACAGCATCATATACAATAAGTATTTCTTATTTATCGTTGTCTCAATAGGATACATATCAGCACTGCACAATCCATCAAATGGTGCAATTACTACCTTGTTTAACATCGGACGAACTTTTGAATAAATGATTTGCCCTTTAAGGAACAAATGATTATTGCTTTCAACCCCTGTTTGTCCTACAGTAACACAGGGCAACAATCTGCCCGATCCTTTTTCTATATTTTCAGGTGACACTTGAAGATAATTCGTATATTTTGAAGGCTCTACTAAATTAGACTTAACAGTAGCTATATGCTTAAATTTAACAACTTGCCAACTTTTAGGAATTTTGCCTATCCATTCTACACCACTATCTTTCATCGGGGCGGATTTATCAAGACCTTTGGTAACGGCTTCCGTAATTACCGATTGCTTATATTCTTTCAATTTTTCAATCTGTTTTTCTTGATTTACAATTAAGTCATCCACTTGTGAAAGTTTTTTTGTCAATGCATTAACTATACAATTTTGAACGTCTAATGAAGGGAAAGGAATATAATAATTTAAAATTGTTTCTGTATTGATTGTCCAACGATTATCAAATGAAATTCCTTTGCCATGAGCAAACATTGCCATCGTCCAATATTGAATCTTGAAATAATAATCAAAATATTTTGGATTTAACTCTACTTTTTTACGTAAATTTTGATAAGCTGGACTAATTACACCCTCAATTTCAGAAACATTACAATTTGCTCCACTATATAAATCCATAGGATTCAATAATAAATCACCAACTTTAACAGGATTATAGTTTTCATAACTTTCCGCTAATTGCCCCTCATTGGTAGAAATATCCCTTACCTGCACAGCACTTCTTGCCAATTTTAAAATTGTGGGATTTTTATCTCTCGCTTTTTGTTTTGAAAGATAAAAACAGTGTTTAATTTTTGAAACTTCCCAACTATTAGGAATATTTCCTATCCAATCTATATTTATATTTTTCATTATTGTAACCCTTGTAAACTTTGCAATAAAACTGGTAAAACAGCAATCATAACATCTGTACCTTTTTCGGCAACCCATTTCAAAATATTTGCTATTTTACTTTTAATACTTTTCTTTTTACCCTTTTTATCTTTTAACAACTCTTGTATTTCTTGTAGTTGTTTTTTTATTTCCTGCGTTTCGGTATCATTCAACGTTTCACAATCGTCAAGCGCCTTGAAACAATCTTCAAAAGATATAGTAACGTTAACATTTGTTTCTTGATTTTGATTAACATTCTGATTTACATTAACTACTGTTTGCTTTTCTTGAGTTTGTCTTTTTGCTGTTTTCTTTTCTTCACATATCTCTACCAAATACAATTCCAACTTTTGTATAATACCATTAAAATACGATGTATCTTCGATAGACCAAGACAACATATTATCTTCTTTTAGATAATCTTGTATTACTTTTCCAAAATCAATTTTCCCTTGATATTTTACAACAATTTCTGCGATAAAATTGTGCTTATCTGCCTTTTTGATTTTTCTTCCTCGTGCAATATCTTTTCTAACTTCAAGTATATATGAATATTGTGGAATTGCATCAAGAATACCTTTTAATGCAGATAACATTACTTCTAAATTTGATTTAATTTTATCAACAAAATAAGTTGTTGAATTCCCTGCATAACCAAAAAATGCACAGTTGTTCCAATTCACGGCTACCATATATCCAACATTACTTGCTGAAAATTTTTCGTGCAAGGTTCTTCCCCTTTCATATAACACTTTGTGAGCAATAGCCGTGTCTTCTTTTAATTCGTTGACTTCTTTGATAAAACTTTCAATTTGTTCAATTTGTTTGTATGTCATTATTCCAAAATCTCCTTCATTAGTTTTTCTTCTTCAATAGAAAGAGTTTTGAATTCTGCAAAAATTTCATCACTACTTCTTGGTGCAACAAATTTATAAAAAAGCCTTGTGAAAGGTATTTCATAACCGATTTTATCTTTGGTTCTATCCATAAATGTAAGCGGATTATAAGGGAGAACGTTTTTGTTAAAGTATTCCCCTACGTCTTCAGTTAAAGGTATAATTTCGCTGTCCGTTTTGCCTTTAGTGGGTTGAGGCTTGCCTTTCTTCAAGATTTGCTTACCATTTTCATCCGTCAACGCTGTTTCCACCGTCACTTTGGTATAGCCGAAAAAGGCATTATCAAACACCTTGCTTTCTACCGCAAGGTTACCGTTTTCATACAATTCGTCTTTACATTCGTTGTAGGCTTGTACAATCATTTCGATACAGTTATCGTCCAAATCCACACGCTTATTACCGATATTTTTACGGCGCTTTACAAAGCATTTGCTTGCATCAATCAGTTGCACTTTGCCAAGACGGTGTTCGGCTTTGTCCTTACTAATCACCCAAATATAGGTGGCAATACCCGTGTTATAGAAAAGGTCGGTAGGAAGTTGAATAATTGCTTCTACTAAGTCTTGTTCAATTAAATATTTTCTAATTTCAGAAGGTCCGCTACCAGCATCACCCGTAAAGAGTGATGAGCCGTTTTGAATAATAGCCATGCGTCCACTACCTTCCTTAAGTTTCTTTACACCGTTTAGCATAAACAATAGTTGTCCATCGGAAATTTGAGGCAAGCCCGGTCCAAATCTTCCGTCATAACCAAGTTTTGCTTCCTTGTCAACAGCGTCCTTCTCTCTTTTCCAATCAATACCAAAAGGTGGGTTTGAGATTATGTAGTCAAACTCATACCCATAATACGCATCCTCGGAAAGAGTATCACCATACTTCATTCCGCTTGCATTTCCGCCCTTTATGAGCATATCCGCTTTTGCGATTGCATAAGTTTCGGGATTGAATTCCTGTCCAAAGCAAGTAAGCTCGGAATCAGGGTTTATTTCCTTTACTCGCTCCGTCAAACATCCAAGCATCTGACTTGTTCCCATAGTCATATCGTATGCGGTTTTGTAGCATCCGTTTTCAACAATTTCATCCTTTTCAGGAGAAATTAACAGCTCCGTCATAAGATAAATTATATCTCTGCTTGTGAAGTGTGCTCCAGCTTCTTCGTTATAACTTTCGGAAAATTTACGAATGAGTTCTTCAAAAACGTAACCCATATCCGTAGACGTTATTTTGTCGGGTGACATATCCGCTTTTTTGGAGTTAAACTCTTGAATAACCACATACAAAACGTTGCCATTAACCATTTTCTTTAACTCATCGTCAAAGTTAAAGTTTGTCAATATGTCTTTTATGTTATCCGAAAAGCCTTTTATGTAGTCTTCAAAATTTTCCGCTATATTTTGAGGATCGGCAAGCAAACGTGCAAAATCGAACTTGCTATAGTTATAAAACGTATAACCGCTTGCATTACAAAGTGCACCGTCAAAGATTTCTCCATCAGCGTTCATATCACAAAGTTTATTATACGTATCCAATACTTTTTGTTTTGTACTTGCAAGCGCATCGTCAAAACGCTTAAGCACCGTCATTGGCAAAATTACCTTTCCATACTCGTGAGGCTTATATAATCCTACTAAATGTGTTGCTATTTCCCAAATCAGGTTTGCTTTTTCCTGTATGTTTACGTTTGTTTGCTTTTGCAATTCATTGATAGCCATTGTTATCATTCTCCTGTTTTTCTTGTTTTTTCTTCGATTTCTCTTATATTATAACATAAATTATTATATAATTCAATAGGTTTGGTGGTTTTTGTAGATTATTATTTTGTGTGGGGGGATTTTGCGATCAGTTATTACTTGACCGAGCATGCAAAAAGCACCACTTTC
>JAGAPA010000089.1 GCA_017623455.1 Clostridia bacterium
AACAGATATTTACCGTAAGCTTTGATCTTAACAACGAAGAAGCGCTTATCGCTACTCCCGATTCTCAGAGCATAGAAGACGGACAGCTTGCAATAAAGCCTAACGATCCCGTTGTTACAGGCTTTAAGTTTAACGGCTGGTTTATTGATAAAGAATGTACGCAAGCGTTTGATTTTAATTCTCCCATCGAAAAGAGAACTGCTCTTTATGCAAATTGGACAAAAACGGCTGTAGGAACTATTGACGGAAGCGATCTTCCTGCATACGAATGGGAAAGAGATGCAGCGTACGGAGAACGCCCCGATCTTGAAGGTTTTGTTATTGACGGAAAGATGGGCGCGGAAGAAAATTGGGAAGAGCAGAAGTGGTACCACAACGGAATTACCGAAGCTCCCACCGTTTCCTACGATATTTCCACACAGTTTTCCGAAAAAGGCTTATACGTATTCTTAAGAGCGTACGATAACGGCGGACTTGCCTTTACCGGCAGAGGTTATCACTACAAGAATACAGGTTGGAATTTCTGGATAGGACACGCAGGAGAGAGCGTGTATTCAAGCACAAATAACGTGTTTAACTTTGTCGTTGATACCTACAGCGTAAAGGGCGATTATTGGTGCGTTAAGATGGCAATAAACATCACGGAGGGCGTTGTTAACCCCATAGGAGATAACAAGTACGGCTCGTTCAACGTGGAAATGTTCGTTACCTGGGATGAAATAGGACTTGAGCAAAAGCCCGAATCCATCAATATTTTCCCTCAGTACAAATATAAGAGAATACAGTCTGCAACAAGCACGTTAAGCCTTGCTGCACCCTTTGCGGGAAGTATGAGCACACCCACGCATTATATCCCCTTCAACGGTGATGGATATATGCTTGCAGACGCGCAAAACGCGGTAGTGGGCGATTCTTCGCTCGGCATTGCAAAAACCTCGGGTTGGGATATAAGCCACGAAAGCGACGCTACTGATGCATACGTGCAGACGACCATTGCATCCTCTACGATTCAGGCACTCTTTTTCAAGGGAATTACCGATTCGTATTACGAGGTAGAAACCGAGATTGATCCTACGAATGCAAGCATGGGCGGAAGAGCCGGAATTATGGTGTACAGTTCAAAAACTCTTTACTCTATGATGACGGCGGAAATTATGGCAGGCAACGTTCAGGACGGTAAGTTCGTTATTGTGCGTCCCAGACTTTCTTTGACGGATAAGGACGGAATACTCAATCATAGGTTCTTCGATCCAATAGAGGTAGCGGACGGCAAGGTTGTGCTAAAGCTGATATTTGCTGACGGATATATGTATTATATCCTCAACGATAAGCTTTTCCACTGTGAGTTTGTAGAAAATCTGAACGTCAGAACCAATCCTGCGCTTGTTGCGGAAAATTGCTCGGGCGTTAGATTTAAGAACTATAAAGCTACTGTTCACACGAGAGATTCTGTAGACAAAGAAACGTCGAAATACGCATACGTAATACGCAACGGCAGACTTTCTAACCTTAGCATCACTTACAGCTCCACAGGTGTAAGCATTGAGGGAGATAATGAGATTATTCTTTATCCACAGCACGGTGCGATTACGTTTAGCTCGGCAACAAGAGATGAAATTCTCAATAACAACGACTTTAGCGGTATTGTCAGAATGTATGAACTTGATACGCTCAGTCTTACCGTAAACGACGAAACAACGGATATTACGAATATATTTACAGATGCTCAAAACGGTGCAAAATACGGCGAATTTGTTCTTAAGAATATCAAGGGCAACGTAACGGTAACCAATACGTCCCGTTTAGTACCTACCGAAAATCTTACTGCGATAATCGTTCCGCTTAAGGATAATCTTACGGGTGGAGATATCAACGTTGCGGCGTCCGTTACCATAAAATCAAACAATCCCCGTCTTAGCAACTATTCTTCAACGGTAACGCAAAGCTGTGTTGTTGCTGTAGTTCAAAAGGGCTACGATTACGAGCTTACTATTTCTGCAATCGGTTACAGAGCACAGACTTTAAGCAGAATTTACAACGTAACCGATAGAGTGGAGCTTGACCCCGTCGTTATGGTAAACACCGTAGTTGGAGGAACGGCAACGAGCAAGACGGATAGTACTTTTACTATTAGTTCAGGATATGATACGTGGGATTACACTCACGAGGACGACGGCTATATAATAATGGAAACGCAAAACTTTCAAAGAGGTGATGCGTACTACACGGGTGATACCATTGCTCGCTATCAGGTAGCAGAGGTAAATATTGCCAACATCATTGACGTAAGTGCTTACGCTAAGTACGAGGGCGATCCTGCGGCAGGATTTGCAATTGTAAACAAGGCAGGAAAGCGTAGCTTTATAGGCTTGCACAGAAACGGATTGAGAGTTTTGAAGGATACGGGTGGTGGTTGGAATCCTATTCATTACCACACTATGGGATATTCGATTATCAACAAGCCTTCCGTAACGGGCGACGTTTCGGGAAGACTTACTATGATAAAGATAGATAAGGAAACCCGAGCCGATTGCTATATGTTTATCGACGGTATATTTATTACAAAAGTCGAGCTTGAGGGCAGAGGCGGAGAAACCGCGATAGGCTTTGCAATAACGTCCTCGTATTATTCCAAGATTAAGTTCTTCGATTATTGGATTAAAACGGGTGACGAGGCTATTGAAAAGGCTAAGGAGCTCGGAGCTGTCAACTTTATTCTTAACGACGATTGTTACGATATAAACGATGATTATGAAACCGATTACACTAAGCCGTGCATTGAGTTTTCAGGACACGAGGAAGTACTGAAAGAGGACGGCAAAATCGAGAAGCTCGGACTTGTAGGTAACACCATGAAAGTATCGCTGACTCCCGATTATATTGTGGACGGTGTGGCTTATACCGTAAAAATCGGTGATATGGGAAGTGTAATTCTCACGTCAAAAACGCCCTCCGCAACGTTTGCCATTACGGGCTTTGGCGAACATACCGTAAGCATGGAATACGCAACGTCTTCTACCGTAGAGGGTAACGCGGTTTTAATAACCGGTGAGGCTATAGGTTGCGTGGAAGGTAATCTTGTGGACGACGATGGTAAAAAGATATCCTTTACAACGGGCGAGGACGGTTCGTTTAGCGTCGACGTGTACGCAAGCAAAAACTACACCGTAACGTTCTATAAGGACGGATACGTTTGCAAATCATACAGGTTTGCTTCAGGTGCGGTAAGTACAACAAAGAATATAGGTGACATTTATCTTTACGATCTTCCGCTTGGAAGTCAGACTCCTGCAGGGTTGCGTTCGGGAGTAGGCGTAAGCTACGGCTATGGCTATGACGACGGAGCTAACAAGATTGACGGAATTTACGCGGAGATTGACGCAACGGGAGATAACGGTCAGGCGTACCACAAGGAGCTTGTAGAAGACGTTATCGTTAAGTTCTCTTACTTTAGAAAAGAGATCCCCGATATCGAAAAGAACGAGCATAACCCTGCAATCGGTATTCGTCTTGTTTCCAATTCAAAAGCGGAGTTTTACGGTTTTTGGCAAGACGGAACGGTAATGCTTCCTGCCGATATCGGCTGGAATGACAGACGTCCGGTGCTTGGAGTAATGGGCGGAAAAGTTTCCGAATACGATAAAGCGTTTGATTTTGTTATCGTAAGAAAAGGAATGAATATCAGTTTGTACGGCAAGGTTGCTTCTGATAGTGAGTATAAGTATATTACGACTTACACCTCTACAATCGCGTTCGGTAAGGCTTCGATGTTTATACATTGTACCAACGGAAATCCAAATAATTACTTCTTGTATAATATCGATATTCAAAAGTATTCGACTCAAGCGCTTCCCTCGTTTATGGTAAAAACTCCCACAATTTCGAGTACGGGCAATGGAACGTATAGTTTTGAGGGTAGCAGTATTGACGAAGAAGGTAAGTTTGCTGTAGGCGATACGGTGACTGTAAGCTTTGTTGCAAACGCGGGATTTGTTCCTGCTTACGTAAAGGTGGACGGCAAACTTATGAACGTTGTAGACGGCAAAGTAACCTTTAGTATAACGAACGATATTTCTTCCATTGAGATTGTGTTTGAAAAGGAGTATAACACGTATAACGTCGTAGCCACCGTTAATTCTCCTGCTCAGCTTAACGCGATAAACGTTGTAGCGCTTTTGGAGGACGGTAGAGATTGCAAGTTTGAAAACGTTGCCGTAACGGACGGAAAGGTTAGCCTTGCCATTCGTGAGGACGTAGTAAAAATGTACGCTTACACCGATACGTATGGGGCAAAAATGATACCTGTTAGCGTAAGCGAGAACGGACAAAACGTGGGAACACTTGACTTGTCGTTACCTCTTATAGGTTCTGTCAACGTAAACGGAAAGACGCTTACAACGCCTGAAAACTCTACTTGGGATTTCGATTTTGAAACGGGCGAGTATAATAATAACAGTTACGGGTCGTACAACTGGATACAAAACAGTACCACTTCCGGCGACTTTATTTTGGAAGCTTCGATTACGCTCAGCCATGGCAACGTGAACAGTAAATACTATTCTCCCGATAGAGCAACGGGCTTTGTAATGGGTGACGGAACAAAGATGTTCAGCGTGCTCTTTCAAGCCAACGGATTTAGAATTTGCGGTGGAGGATGGAGTACTACCGAAATGGTGGAAACTCACAACGGCAAGGGCGATTGGTTCGTTTGGGGCGATGATAAAGATACAACTCGTTCTTTACGTATCGTGCGTATAGGTGCTTCGTTCAAGCTGTACGTAGACGGAGTGCTTGAGGCTACCGTGGATACGACTAACGGCGTGGTAAGCGCTTACGGCGGTAAGCCGAATACTACGGGAGGAACGGGTGATCCTGTTGCTTGTAACGAGTGGATAAAACAGCGTGTTGCGGATATGTTCGGCAGTAGCGAAAACGAGATTGCTTTCGGTGTTGTTGCGCATATTGGCGGAAATATTTACAATAACGCAGGTATAGGTAATCTTAAGATTATTACGGATGAAAGCGTGATTGCTCAGTACAAGTAAAATCAATCGAACAAAAATCCGATCTGAAATATTTTCAGGTCGGATTTTTTAGTTCGCTTAAAAAAGTTTTCGCGCTTCGTTGTCTATATCCCCTGCTCCCATATAGCAAATGCAGGCGTAGTTTTTAGAATTATTTTTCGTCCATTCGTTTGCCTCGTTTTTACCGATTTTCTCGACACGTATCTTAGTTTTTAGTAAATTATACAGCTTGTCGTCGTCTTCTCCCTTCTCTCTTGAAGCAAAAGTAGGGAGCAAAATTACGCAATCGGCTTTAGTGAGCGCGTAGGCAAAATCGGATAAAAGGTTGGCTGTTCTGGAGTAGGTATGAGGCTGAAAAACGACGGCTGTGGATTTGTAAAACGACGTAAGAAGCGTGAGCTGGTTTATTATTTCGGTGGGATGGTGCGCATAGTCCGTATACACGTCACATTCGCCTATTTTGCCCAAAAATTCGTTGCGTCGTTTTACGCCCTCAAACTTCATTATACCGCTACGTATTGCGTTTTTACTCATTCCAAACGAGAATGCGCAAGCTATTGAGCCAAGCGCGTTATACACGTTGTGCCTGCCCTTTACGTTCAGTGTAAACGATGACAGCAGGTGCGATTTGTAGCTTACGTCAAATACGTACCCGCATGGCGTGGGACGCAGGGAGCTTGCAACAAACTCAGCGTCGTCCGAAAAACCGTAGCTTATCGTGTTTTTACGTTTTAGTAAGAATTTACTGTGCTTGTCGTCCGCGTTAATGAAGCTCGTTCCGCATTGCTTATAAAATTGCAGATACGCGTCTTTTAGCTCGCTCAGGTTTTTGTAGCAATCGGGGTGGTCGTAGTCTACGTTTGTAAAAACCGAAAAGTCGGGACGTAGAGAAAGAAAGCTCTTTTTGTATTCGCAAGCCTCGCTTATAAAAATCTTTTTTTTGCCCGGCTTGATTTCCGTTTTTGCGCCTACGTGCAGAGTGGGGGAGAGGGAGGAAAGCGCGTGATATAGCATAGTAGTAGTTGTTGTTTTGCCGTGGCATCCGCACACCGCGAAAAACGATCCGTATTCTTTACTTAGCTTTGACAGATAATCCGCGCGAGAAATGGTGGGGATATTGAGCCGTCTTGCTTCCAATAGCTCGCAGTTGTCTTCGTTTATTGCCGACGAGTAAACTACAAGCTCTGCATTTTGAACGTTTTTTGCGTCGTGTCCGTGCAAAGTAAGATCCGAACCGCTCACCGTGTGTCCGTTATTTTTAGAAATGAGTGCAAGGTTTGACATGCTTGCGCCGTTAATTCCGATAAAATGAATTCTCATATTTTCATATATATGAACCGTTTTTCAAAAAAGTGAGCTACAAACGGATAAAACTTATTTAAAAGGCTTAAAATAGTCTTGACAAAAACGATATATTAAGATAAAATTTATTAACAATAACTTTAAGGAGAAACAATTATGAACAAAATCACTCTTGATATGACTATTGCCGAAGTTTTGGCAATCAATCCCGAAATTGCACCCGTATTCTTCGAGTATGGTATGCATTGTCTTTCTTGCCCCGTAGCAAGCGCAGAAACTATTGCGGAAGCTGCAGAGGTTCACGGAATCGATGCGGACGAAATGCTTGCAAAACTTAACGAGTTTAACAACGAGCATCCCTACAACGCATAATGAAAATAATCGTAGGGCTGGGTAATTTCGGCGACGATTACGCGTATACTTTTCACAATATGGGATTCTTGGCGGTGGAATGTCTTGCCGACAGGTTGAGTGTGAAGATATCCAAAAAGCAGTGCGACGCGCTTGTGGGCGAAACGAACGTGGACGGAGAAAAGGTCGTTATCGCGCAACCGCTTACCTATATGAACTTGTCGGGAAACGCGGTAAAGAAACTGCTCGATTACTACAAGGCAACGCCCAAGGATTTGCTCGTTATTTACGACGATATCGATTTGGAAAAGGCGAGCACGAGAAAACGCGCTAAGGGCAGTTCGGGAACGCACAACGGGATGCGACATATTATCGCAACCATAAAGACGGAGGAGTTTGCAAGGCTCAGGATAGGAGTGGGCAGACCGCCTATGGGTATGCCTCTTGCCGATTTCGTGCTTTCCACAATTCCCAAGGCGGATCGTCCTGCGTTTGTCGAGGCGTTTGAAAAGACCGCGGACGATGCTGAGCTTTTCATTAAGGGTAAACTGTTTTAGTATATGTCGGAATTGACCCAACAACTTAAAGAATCCTCCGTGCTGAAAAAAGCGGGAGCAGACTACCGGGATAGAAAAAATATCTCGGTATTTGGCGTGCATCCGTTTGTAAAACAAATGCTCGTAAGAGAAGCAAAGGGCGCGCTCATTGTGTGTAACGACGTGCGTGACGCGCGTACTTATGCTACCGCTCTTACCGCTATGGGTGAAAAAGTTTCCTTTTTGCCCGATAAGGACGACGAGCTTGTTTTCATTAAGAATAAATCGGGAGAAAATATCCGCGAGAGAATGAAGGCGTTTTACGAGGTGCTCACCCATAAAACCGATTACGTGGTGGCAACGGTTGGATCGCTTCTTGCGCTGTATCCCGACAGAGAAGAATACGAAAAGCGCATAATTACTCTTTCAAAAAACGAAGAGCACGATTTATACGGGGTGGTAGCTTTGCTTGCAAGCTCAGGCTACGAAAGAGTAAGTCAGGTCACCGACGTGGGCGAGTTTTCCTTGCGCGGAGATATACTTGACGTATTCCCCGTTAACACGGAAAGAGCAATACGTATTGAGTTTTTCGGTGACGAGATTGAGAAAATAAGGTTTTTTGACGTTGATTCGCAGTTGTCCGATGCGGAAACGGAACGCGTGGGTATTGCGCCTTTTGCGGAAATTTTTTCCTTTCCCGACAACCTGTCGCAAACCGTAAAGGACGCGTTTTCGGATAGGCTCGATCCCGAGAGCAGGGTAAGAGCGGACGGTATTATAAGCGAAGTGCTTTCCTCTGTTGAGGGTGGAGAGATTGCGTATTTCCAAAACTGGCTGTTACCATTTTGCAAGCATACCGATATATGCTCGTTTTTGGGGTTTGACAGGGTTGTTATAGACGACAGTAAACTGTGCTACGAAAAGCTCGAAACGCTGTATAAAGAGCATTTGACGCGCTCTGAGAGCATGCTTATAAGGGGCGAAACGTCGCTTATGCACGATACGTCGTTCTTTGCGCCCGATAAGTGCATAGACAAGCAAAAGGTATGTTTTATGTCGTTTGCGTCCATACTATCTGCAAACAGATTTTTTATGCCCGAGGCGGTGTACAAGGTGGATTGCAAGCCTTTGCCTGCATACCATCACGATTTCAGAATGCTTGCAAACGATTTGGAAACGTGGATAAAAAAAGATTATACTATTCGCTTTTGCGTGAGCGGAAACGTTAGAATAATTACGCAGGATTTCTTGCGTGACAGATATATTCCCGTGGGTAAAAACGTGTTTATTTTGGATCTTCCGTACGAACACGGTTGCGTGATAGAGAGCGAAAAACTCGTATACGTATGTAACTTTGACCTATCGTCAAGGGCAAAACACAAGAAGCTGTCGGGAAGAAAAAAAGACGTGTTCACTGCGCCCGAGGTAGGGGAATACGTCGTTCACGATACGCACGGAATAGGCAAGTGCGAGGGTATAACAAAGATGAACGTTATGGGTGCAAACCGCGATTATCTCGTTATCTCTTACGCCGGCAACGATAAGCTGTACGTTCCTATGGAGAATATGGATTCGCTTTCCCGATATATTTCTTCGGGCGCGCCTCCCAAACTTTCCAAGATAGGCGGTGCGGAGTTTAAAAAACTTAAAGAGCGCGTAAAGCAGTCGGTAAAACAGCTTGCCGTCGATCTTATGAGCATTTACAGCGAAAGGCTTAACGCAAAGGGTTATGCGTACAACGATGACGACGCGCTTTTGCACGAGTTTGAAAGCAGATTTCCGTTTGACGAAACGGAAGATCAGCTTACCGCGGTTGAGGAATGTCTTAAGGATCTAAAAAGCGGAAAGATTATGGATAGACTGCTTTGCGGGGACGTGGGCTACGGCAAGACCGAGGTTGCGCTCAGAATTGCGTTCAAGGTTATTTGCGAGGGTAAGCAGGTTGCCATTCTCGCGCCCACCACCATTCTTGCGAAACAACATTACGAAACCGTAAAAAAGCGAATGGAGGAGTTTGGCGTAAACAGCGTGCGCCTTACGAGATTTGATTCCAACAAAGACGTGGCTCTTGCGATAAGTAAGCTCGAAAAGGGTGAAGCGGATATCGCGGTAGGAACTCATAAAATGCTGTCCAAAAACGTTAAGTTCAAAGATCTTGGCTTGCTTATTTTGGACGAAGAGCAGAGATTTGGAGTGTCGGATAAGGAAAAACTCAAGGACGTAAAGCGCAACGTCAACGTGCTTACTCTTTCCGCAACGCCCATACCAAGAACTTTGCATATGTCCATGGTAGGAATACGAGATATAAGTATTCTCGATACTCCGCCGTCCGTTCGTATTCCCGTTCAGACGTTCGTTACCTCTTATAACGATACGTTACTCAAAGACGCGATTATGCGAGAGGTGGGCAGGGGCGGACAGGTTTTCGTGGTTTATAACAAGGTTGCGTCCATCGATACGTTTACGGCGCATCTTATGGAAATGATGCCCAACGTTAGGTTTACCGTGGCGCACGGACAAATGCCGGAAAGAATACTCGAAGACCGTATAGACGCGTTTGTGGACGGAAAGTCGGACGTTCTCGTGTCCAGTACCATTATCGAAAACGGAATAGATATGCCTCGAGCTAACACGCTGTTCGTGGTGGATTCGGACAGAATGGGACTCTCTCAGCTGTATCAGCTTAAGGGCAGAGTGGGTAGAAGCGACAGAATGGCTTACGCATACTTTACTTATGACGAGCGCAAGCAGATGGGCGATAATGCTTACAAGAGATTGGAAGCCTTGGCGTCTTATACCGATTTTGGCAGTGGATTTAAGATTGCTATGAAGGATATGGAGATAAGAGGCGCCGGAAATATTATGGGGGCGGAGCAACACGGCCACATGGAAAAGGTAGGATACGACACCTACTGCACACTCTTAAAAGAAGCTATCGCTGAGATAGAGGGCGTGGAGATTAACAAGCGCAGAGAAGTAAAGATGAGCGTGGATTACGATACTTACGTCCCCGAAACTCTCGTTGCGGAGGGTGAATGGAGATTAAGACTGTATTCCAAGATTGCCGCGGTGGACGACGTAAAGTCAAGAGAAAGCCTGATAGGCGAGATTAAAGACATATACGGCGACGTGCCCGATCCCGTCAAGAACCTCATTGACGTGGCGCTAATAAAAAATCTTGCCGCTATGATAAGAGCATGCTCGGTAACGGTAAAAAAGACGGAGCGAAAGATATATTTTGAGCATATTTCCGACCTTACCAATGCGGTGAATGCGGAGGCAACGGCGCACGAGGGAACGTTGGTTCTCGATCAAAAACCGTATCTTAAATTCCGTTCTAACAAGGCAATGGTGAGATTTTTGCTCTCTTGTCGCAAATTTTACACAAATTAACCCCATAATTTACCGATATTTGTTTGCTTTTTTTAATATTTTATTATATAATATAAGGCAGTGAAATTGCGCTCGCTTGAAAAAGCGACGATTACAGAATAAAAGGAAACCGGAAAACAATGAAAAAAATTGTCAGGATTTTAAGTTTAGTTATTGCTCTTGTTGTTGCTTGTACCTGCTTTACGGGTTGTTTTGTAACCTATGATAAAGAATTGGATTTCAAGCAGGTAGTAGCAAAAATTGATTCGTACACGATAGTAAACCCCGAGGCAAGTGAAGAAGAGATCGCTTCCGATCCCTCCAACACCGTAGAAACCAAGGAGTTCAAGTTCTACAAGTACCAGCTTGCAAACTTCATCAACAACTATTACGCATCTTACCTTAATGCGGGTTACGACGTTGACTATCTCATCGATTCTATTATGCAGAGCGTTCTTACTCAGCAGATAGTTATCAACACGGCTTACGCGTACAAGCAGTTTGGTCTTATCAGATGGTCGCAGTTTGAAGAGGATGAGGTTACGGCGTACAAGTATCAGTCGCTCGATTCGTACTTGGAGCAGATGAAGTCGGTTATTTTGGAAGAGCGCGGTGAATCTCAGTCAAACGGAAGTATTTCTCCCGAAAAAGAGGACACAGACGCAAGCACCACTTATCCCGTATACGAGGACGATACGATCACAGGTTATGAATCATATTCCAAAGATCAGCTCATCAACGAGTGCGTGTACTATCTCCTTCCCAAGACCGCAACGGCAGAAGAGAAGGCAGAATACAAAGAGAAACTTTCCGAGCTCGTTCCCTACGCGCTTATCAAGCTTCTCAACGACTACTTCAAAACGTCTTCTTATTATGCAGATATGACTTTAGACGAGCTTAAGGCGGAAGCTAACGAGCTTGCTATCTCAACCGATAACCTTACTGATTATGAAATCATGATGGCTATCGACGATTATTATTATAATGTTAAGAAGTCAAGAGCTTACGAGCTCAGCGCTATCAAGATTCCCGGTGTTTACGGCGACGACGCAAAGCGCTCGTTGGAAAACAGCGCAATGGACAGAACCCTTACTTATATTAAGGAACAGACCGATGCGCTTTCCAACCTTTCCGACGAGGAAAAGGCGCTTATTGACGAGGCTTGGAAGAACGTTAACGAAGTAAAGATGACCAAGGGTATTTCTTATACTTACTCTGCTATGGCTGAAAGCTATATAATGGAATATCTTGCCGGAAAGTCTTATAGAGAGCAAATTCTCGTAAATCTTTTGGAAGAGTACATCGAATCTCAGATTGGTGTTTCCGTAAAAGAGGTTGAGGACAGATATGCAAGCGTGCTTGCTTATCAGCAGGACGCATTCTCTGCAAGTGCCGACGCATATATCGCGGCAGCCGAAGCAGGCGAAATGATTTTATTCCATCCCCAGACCAACTACTATTTCGTAAAGCACGTTCTTATTCCTTTCTCTACCGATCAGAGCGGATACCTTTCCAACTACGAAACCTCCGCAGCAGGTCAGCAGTATGATAACAAAGAGGAATATAGAGCTTACCTTGCAACTCAGATCACCGGCTACGAGCATAGAGATGGCGAAAATTACGGCGAAGCTCTTAGTGTAGACGAGATCGTTGCTGATATCAGAAAGACTGTTGCAGAAGTTTCCGACGCAGAGAAAGATAAGGTATTTACAAAGCTTATGTACAAGTATTCTACCGATACAGGTGGATTCTCTCAAAAGTACGGCTACAAAGAGCAGGTAACGTTTGGAGCAGGCGAAAAGTCCGCGTATATGGAAGAGTTTGCCGAGGCTGCAAAACAGCTCTACGAAAACGGTAAGCTTTACGAGCTTTCCGACGTGGTTATCACCGATTACGGCGTGCATATTCTTATGCTTACCAGAACTACCGAAAAGGTGGCTGTTGCAGGTCTTTACGACTATGCTTGCGCAAGCGACAACCGTACGGTTTATCAGACCATCGAAGACGAGCTTTACAACGCAAAGCTTAACGAGTATTTCACCAAGTGGCAGAACACCGAGATTATTGAAAATTACGAGAAATCGGTAACCACCTACGATGGCAGATTTGCAAATATCATAGAGGAAATGGCAAAGTAAATTCAATACTGAACGAAACACCCCGCGCACCTATAGCGTGAATGCTCTTAACGGAGCATTCACGCTAATTAAGTTTGCCCTGCGGGCAAGTGAAGTTATCTTTGATAGTGAAGTTCACTATGTGAGTGAAGTTTCGCCTGACGGCGAAGTGATGGCAAACTTAACTTCACTGTGAGCTTTAGCGAGCAACCTCACTGTGTATCACACAACTTCACTTTTGCGACAGCAAAAACTTCACTGACAGAAAAAAGAGCAAGCACATAAGGTTTTATCCTTGCGTGTTTGCTCTTTTTGTTTGTAATAGGGGCTTGGGCTTAGCCCATAAAGCATTTGACCAGTCAAATGCGATGCTCGCACTTATAGTTGTTTTTTAAATTCTCCCCTAAGGATACCACCCTATGTGGCGCAGGGTGCTTTTTTGCTAAAAAATACCGTTTGTGACAAAAATCGTCAATACGTTACACATAAAACGTGATATACTTTCTGTAAAAAATGAAAAATTAAAGGCGGTTTGCTATGTACGTTTTTAGAGAGGAATTGGAGAAAAACATCGGTTTTCCGACAGGTAGCGCGATTGCGGTGATCGGTGCGGACAAGGAAAGGTTTTACGATCTTAAAAAGTATAAGATTTGCGACAAGATAGACGTTGATACGCGGTTTGCGTTTGTATGCGGAGATAAGGATACGGGGCTTAACGCGTACAGACTCACCAATAAAAAAATTCCATTTTGCATTGTTGATGCCCGTCCCGAAAACGTATTTGTAAACGACGTGCTGTGGAATGCGGACGTGCCGTTCGTTTCAAAGATTGCTCGTCCCGATTTTATGGTAAAGTTAAACGAAGATAAGAAAGCTGATATTGGGTTTTGCGCTCGTTTGATTTTTGCCGTTGCCGAGAAAATAACCGTGGAGATTTTGTCTTGTGGCTATAGCGATACCGTTTTCCCGCCCAAGTTCGTGTTGTCCGATTTTTTGCAGGACGGAGAGGGTGTGTTGGAGCTTGCAGATAAGGTTATGGGCAGAGTGGATGGGCTTAAGCAATTCGAAAGCGCTCTAACCTTGCTTAAAGTAAAGGAGAAATCTGATTTTAATCGAAATGATACTGTCGTTTTGCTTGCTAAATATTTAGCAAAAGTGTATAATTATTTTATAAAGTATCAACCCTCTTCCGTTTTTCCGCCCGACAATAACGGACGTGAGGAGGCTTTGACCGAATTCTTTGGAGTGCAAAGACCAAACGTGAGGAAAACGCTAACCGAGTTTGAAGTGCGTAAGCGGTATTATATGATTGCGCAAAACTCAAAGATTCTCACTTCTTTGTGGAATGACGTTTGCGATATCTTGGACGCGCTTTTTCTTAAGCACAGAATGTTTACTGAGAACAACGGTTTTTGTATCGAGCAGATAAGCGATGATGCAAAGTTTGCTCTTTTTATGGCGCCCGATATACTTGACGGAGAAACTCTTTTGTCGTTTATCAAGGATTGCGGGGTGGCAGATAACTTTATATAAAGACTTTATCGCAACCGCGTTAAACGGCAAGAAATATATTTGTCAGTTATTGCGTTGCGGTCTTAAAAAAACGCATACGTATTCTCGTTTTTGAGTAAAACGTAGCTTAAAAATCAATTACGGACGGATAAATTATGGATGCAAGACTAAAGAAAGTAAAGTGTTTTTTGTTGGATATGGACGGAACCGTTTATCTTGACGGTGTTCCGCTTGAGGGCGCAATAGATGCTGTAGAGCGTATGAAAAAGCAGGGTAGGGTAATATTTTTGACCAACAACTCTTCTCAGTCCAAGCCCGATTACGTGGAAAAGCTCAACAAAATAGGCTTTAAGGTTAACGAGGATAACGTGTATACTTCGGGTAATGCGACCGTTGAGTACCTTAACACTTATTATAAGGGTAAGAAAATATACCTTTTCGGCAACGAGAAGCTTGTAAAAGAGTTTGTGGACGGCGGAGTTTTGCTCGAGAGAGAAAACCCCGATCTTATCGTTATTGGCTTCCACACTGCTTTTGATTACGACGAGCTTACGCATCTTTGCGATCTTATAAGAGAGGGTGTGCCTTACATTTGCACACACCCCGATATCAACTGCCCCACCGCGCGAGGCTTCAAGCCGGACGTTGGCGCGTTTATTGCGCTTATCGAAAAGTCTACGGGTGTAAGCCCCATTCTCATTTGCGGAAAGCCAAACAAGCCTATTGGTGATAGCGTAAAGCGTATGCTTGGGCTTGAGAGTGACGAGATTGCTATGTTTGGCGACAGACTTTGCACCGATATACAGTTTGCCATAAATAACGGCTTTGTGTCCGTTCTTGTGCTTTCCGGCGAGGCAAAGCTTGAAGATTTACCCGAGTTCGGTCAGGAGATCGATATTATTCTCCCCTCGATTGCAAAGTGGGACGAATAACGGATTTTGCTTTAAGCCGATCGTTAGACGGTAGTACCAATATTGCAACGAGCACGGCGCTTTGGGCGACCGAAATCTAATGAAATACGTTTTCAGCCGTTTGGGTTGCCGTATTTAAGCAGAGAGCCGTCACTGTAACGTTTCAGCTCGGTTTTTGCGCCGTCACGATAAAAATTTTAATCTAATTTTAATGTTAGTCTAATAATATATTTAAAATATCATGATATAATGTGTACAATCCCAAGGTGTCACGTTGTGTGTTGACAGGCAAAATATGCTTACAAAAATGCTTTATGTGCGTTTTTAAGCACATTCGTCGGACGGATGGCGCGGTGGATATTACGCGCAAAAAATATCAGATATTTGGATGTCGGTCTAAAGACTGATAAAGAGCGGATATGGGGTCCGGGGTAAACGAGGAGAGAGCGACGTCGTTGCGTTTTGTAATAAAGCTTATCAGCTTTGCGATTTTGTCGGCAAGTGCGTAAACCTTTCCCAAACAGCACGAGTGACCGTTAGTTTTCTGAGCGGACGCGATAATGGAATAATCTCCCGTTCGCGGTAAATCCTTACCGCTGGCAAGTCCGGGTTTTATACCGCCGTTGATTATTCTTATACTGTCTTCATTTTGCGTGGACTCGTACGCGTCTACCGCAATAATCTTGCCAAATGGGTTAAGCAGTCTTGCTTTATTCATTCTTTCCACAAGATTTACTGCATTAAGGGGCGATAAGAGAGAACCGACCACGGTTGCTTCTACGTGATATTTGTCTAAAAGCAGTTGTCCAACTATCGGACCAAGACTGTCGCTGATAATCTTTGTGCTTCCAATACATGCAATTATCGGATTTTTGCCAACGTTGTTTTTCATTGTAATTAGTTGTTGAATATTTATCATAATTTTATTATTGACTTAAATTGTGCCGTCCAAAACGGTTAAAGGAGTTTTTATGTTTGTAGATATAGGAATTATTGTGATTTTGCTTATCGGACTTATCGTAGGTATCGTAAGAGGTACGGCTAAATCCATAATCAAGCTTCTAAGCTTGGTTGGAGGATTGGTTCTTACCTGGTTCCTTGCCCCCTACGTTATGAAGTTCGTGTTTGATATACCGTTGCTGAACAATCTGATAATAGGCGAAAAAATTTCGCTTAAAGCATTGTTTGCCGACGCTAATATTGCGACGCTTACCGAAAGCTCGTTTATTCTCAAAACGGTTTGTACGCCTTTGCAGGAAAATATCGGCGCTATCCTTGCCGCTAAAGAGATTACCGCTATAACGGTAGAGCAAATTATGCCTTACGCGCTTGCAGTGTACAGCGCAACCGTGTTCGTGTCTTTCCTCGTTTATCTTGTAGTGCGCTTGCTTATTATGATTATTGCTGCAATAATCAAGGCGATCTTCATCAAAAACGTACCGGGCGGATTTTCCAGATTTATCGGTGCTATCCTCGGGCTTGTAAACAGCGTGGTAGCTATTATGTGGATATTCATGCTTACTTCCGCTATAATCGGTATGCCTGCTCTTACCGAACCTATCAGCAGTCAGACAAACGGTAGTTTGGGCGTTAGTTGGACTTACGAGTTCTTCCAAGCAGGCTTTAACGAGCATATTCTTACCGATGAGCAAATCGTAAAATACGACTATATTGAGCACGCTTGCAAAGCGGCGGCATCTCACTATGAGGTGGAGTGGCCCGAACCCGGAACAGGAACAGAGCCCGGAAGCGGAACTGTAACGCCCGAATAAAAATTTACATAATAAAAAGCAAATAAAACCGTATTCTCAAAAGTTTGTCGAGGATGCGGTTTTGTTATGTTTTTAAGCGTACGTATGTGCGATTTTCAAACAAATTTATACTTTGATGAGCTGTTTTTACGAAAGTGGATTTTTGAAAATCGTGCAAAAAAAGTAAAATCGCGCAATCTTTCTCAAAATTCGGCATATAGATTGTAGTAGAATGTTTTTCGGAAAATATAACGGAGAAAGATATGCAGGTTACTAAAAAAACTTTGATACTGACAAGCGCGGACGGTGTGGTTGGAATGGCAACTTTAGCGCACGTAAACAATGCGGTAAGTTTTACCGTATCATTGCCGTCTGCGGTTGGTTATAAGGTAGTAATTAGGGGGGCCAGAGAATACGTTGTACAGACGATAAGTCCGCGCGCAACCTTTCTTTTACCGTATTTTGCGCTCGATAACGTAGGAGTAGCAATTTATGCAGACGGAAAACTTTTTTGTAAAGGCGGAAAGGATTTTTCCGAGGAGGTGAAAGAGAGTGAAAAGTTCGAGGACAATGCGGAGGACGAGAGTGAGAAGTACGAGGATAAAGAAGAGCAAAAAGAGGAGCGCGTAACGTACGCGGACGAAGCAGTGGCGGAAGAGAATTATTATCCAAAAGACGTCAAGCTTGTGTGCGAAGACGGTAAAAACAAAGCGGTTTTGCTATCCGCTCGCATAAACGGGTTTATCGAAAACAGAACTGAAGGGCTTTTTAATTGTAAGATCGAGCGCAAAAAAGAGAAAGAAAAAAGCGAGCCTCGGCGCGTATTTGCTTCGGGTTTTACCAAAAAGCCGTTTGATTACGACGAGGTTGCCTCTACCGTATATCCGTTAGAGTCTACGGTGTTTTCTCGTCGTGCGTACTATTACGAGCAGATAAAAGACAGAGTTGACGCGCTTTTCGGGATGGGAGTGAGGGAGCGAGAGCTGGAGCGTTTGATGCCCGATACGAGGTGGGTAAGGATAGAGTATTCCTCGGTTGCGTACTACGTGGTGGGAGTAATTGGCGGAATACGCGGAATGCCCGATTATATATGTTACGGAGTGCCGTCGGAGTTTTCTGACCAACCGCCTCTGTTTTTGGGTAAAGACGCAAGGTGGGTTCCCGTAAGCGTCCGTCAGCCGCAGGGCAGAGGGTATTGGTTGCTGTTTCAGTCCGCAAAAAGCGGTGAGACGGTAAGCGAAGACCGATAACGAATTTCGATAACGCGAATTATTATGAGTAAGCTGTCTATAATTATAGGTAGTTTACTCTTTTTTCTTGCAAAAAAACAAAAAAATTTTTATATACTATAAAGTATATTAGTATAAATGAGTTGACGAAAAGAGTATTTTCGGGTATAATAAATAGGATTGATTAAATAAGCCTTGTTGCAATTTGCGAGCGGTTTAAGAGCGAAAAGAAATTTCCGATACCGCCGTTTATTGCGACAATCACTAAAAAATACAATTGGAGTAATATAAGAATATGAAGAAAATTATCGTAGTACTTACTTTTCTTATGGCAATCATGTTTGCTATGACGGGCTGTCAGGTGGATTACTATTCCGCAGTCAGCATTAAAGGCAGACAGGATACCTCCTATGCTGTTACCAGTAACGGCGGAAGCGCGGTAAAATACGGAAATTACGTTTATTTTATCAACGGTAGCAGAGGTTATGAGGATGATAACGGAACCGCAAATAAGTTCGGTAGCGTAGTAAAGGGCGGTCTTTACAGAGCAGAGCTCATCAATGCAAACGGCGGAGATGACGAGAGCAAGGGCTACAAGGATTTCATTCCTGCGGTAAACGATGAGACGGGTCTTGCATTGGCTTCTACTGAAAAGCTTAACTACAAGCTCGAAAAGGAACACGTTGTAAACAATCAGCTTCTCGTTCCCAAGACTATTGGAACAAGCGGATATTCTGACGGCGGTATCTACATCTTCGATAACTACGTTTATTACGCAACCCCGGCAAACAGCAAGGATAAGAGCGGTGCTATTATGGACGATTACACCCTTTTCCTTCGCACTAAGCTTGACGGAAGCTATACCGAAGAGATCTACACTTCTCAGACTCCCACGGCAAGCAAGCCCTATGGTTTTTATAAGTATAACGGAAGAATGTATCTTGTTGTAATGGAAAACAACACCAAGTACAACAACTATATAAACGTAATTGATATCGCGACAAAAAAGGTTAAGACTGTTGCTACCAACGTTGACAGCGTAATCTTCCCCACCAATCCCGTTTACTACAACGGTATGGCAAACGACAGCGTATACGATTACATCTATATCAGATATTCCGCAAACAACTATCCCGACTATGAGGATGATAAGGTAAACAGAACGGGTTACGTTCTTGCTTGCATGCGTCCTGACGGAAAGGATATCGTAAACTTTGCTGAAGGCAACACCGCTTTGGAGCTTGTTGCGGTAAGAGATAACCTTGTATTTTATAAGGATCTCTACCTTACCGAAACTGTTCTCGTTGCTCGTGACAGAGAGTCCTTGTTCAACGACGGAGTAGGCTTTAACGAGAGAGTGTACAGCACTTCTTCTCTTACCTCCGCGGTTGAGGTTTATCCCTTTGTGGAGGGCGCAGGTAATATCAATACCAATGCAATCAGCATGCTTGTTGTAACTTCCGAGTCCACCTCTTCCGGTTCGTCTACCACCACTACTCAGAACCTTACTTACTTCAGCTCTGCAAACACACAGGGTAAGAACATCGGTAGCGGAACTACCATCTCGATTCAAAACCACGATAACACGGGCTTTTACTATACCGTAAACGACGGAACGGTTACAAGCCTTCGTCATTACAATCTTGCGCTTGGAGATCATCCCTCTAAGACCATTAGTTCTTCCGTAGGCACAAGCGGATTTAAAGCAGACAAGATTGGCTCTTACGTTGTATACGTTGGAACTTTGGAAGATAAGTTTGACAATTATACCTTCTTTGCTAATATTTACGCCGGCGAAAGCTATGAGGATGCAAGTACCTTTGTAGGAACAAGAGTAAGCGGCGACGTTCGTTCTTCCATCAAAGAGATCGTAATCGACGAGGATTCTTTCGATAAGGTTAAGACCTCTTACGAAGTAGGCGATTCAATCAGCGTTAAGAACCTCAAGATCGTGCTTAAGTATTACGAGGCAGAAAACGAAGAGGATGCTATCGAAGATAAGATCGTGGACGTAAACAGCGCGTGGATCAGTGGATTTGATTCTTCCGCAACCGCAGACAGTCAGGAACTTACCATTTCCTATACGGACGGACAGGATAGTTTTGCAACCACTTACGTTGTATCCATTCACTAAAAATCAATAAAAACGAAAGCCTGCGCATACGTTAAGAAAAACGGGTGGCAGGCTTTTTCTTTACCGCGGTTTGCTTAAAAACGCATAACGGGCTGTTTTGCTATTATATAAATAAAGAATAGCGAAAAAGCTGAAATTTTGCAAAAATCGGTGGAATTTAAAGCAAAATCGTGTGTTTTTTGCTTGACATAAATCTTGTAATAGTGTAAAATAGTGAGGCATCTTGTGAAAGGTGAATTTTGTCAAGCGCAATTAGCCCTTGCGTCAAAAACAAAAACATTCTTTTCAAGACGTAGTCATCTTTATCCGTCAGCGTGAAATTTCGGATAAAACGTGCAAATAATAAAATAATAAAAAAGGATATTGATACCATGAAAACATTTATGGCTAACGAACAGAATATCGAACGTAAGTGGTATTTGGTAGACGCAGCAGGAATGCCCCTCGGTAGAATTGCAAGTCAGGTTGCAACCATTTTGAAGGGTAAGAACAAGCCTACCTACACACCCCACGTTGATACCGGAGATTTCGTTATCGTTATTAACACAGACAAGATGATTCTTACAGGAAAGAAGCTCGAGCAGAAATATCATTTCTCTCACTCTCAGTATATGGGCGGACTTAAGCTTACCCAGTACAAGACCATGATGGCAAACAAGAGCGACGACGTTCTTTACGTTGCAATCAAGGGTATGTTGCCCAAGAACGCACTTGGCAGAAAGATGCTCAAGAAAGTTCGTATCTACAAGGATGGCGAACACAACCACGAAGCTCAGAAGCCCGAAGTTCTTAATTTACAGGTAAAGAGGTACAACTAATATGGCTAAAGTAAACGCAAAGAAAAAAATTCAGTATTGGGGAACAGGTAGACGTAAAAAGGCTATCGCACGTGTTCGTCTTGTTCCCGGTTCCGGTTCTATCACCATTAACAAGCGTACTATGGACGATTACTTTGGTGAGGAAACCTTGAAGTACGTTGTAAATCAGCCCCTCGTTTTGGTTAACGCACTCGACAAGTTCGATATTTTCGTAAACGTTGTAGGCGGTGGAATTTCCGGTCAGGCTGGTGCTATCCGTCACGGTATCTCTCGTGCGCTCGTTATCGCAGAAGAGACCTACAAGCCCGCTCTTAAGAAGGCAGGATTCCTTACTCGTGATCCCAGAATGAAGGAAAGAAAGAAGTATGGATTGAAGAAAGCACGTCGTGCTCCTCAGTTCAGCAAGAGATAATTTATTATCGACATTCAAGATGCTCTGTGCAATATGCGCAGAGCATTTTTTTACGTAGAGCTCTGTAGTTAGGCATAAGATACTGTCATTTACTAAAGGTGCTAACGTAGCTGTAATTTTTGTGATAGCAAGCTGTCATGCATCGATAGGTGTTATGAATCGTAGAGCTCTGTCGTGAAGTATAAGCAATATTGCTAAAGGCGGTTTATTAAATTGTTCCGTTTGCGATTTGACAAAACGTTCTTGCATAGTCAAATAACAATAATGGGAGTTGACAAGAGCGTAAATATATAATATAATATTAACTATATTAAGTTTTGGAGGAGTGCTATGAAAAAGTTTATAATTGCCGTAATGATCGTCTTTGTTGCCATTATGTCATTTGCACTCATTGGATGCAAGAGCTCTTCGGTGCAAGTAACGGGATTGACTTTTGTTGAACAGGAGGACGGATATGTTCTTGCGTCTTGCGATCCCGAGCTACGTACGGTTGTGGTTCCTTCCACGTACAAGGGAAAGCCCGTGGTAAGAGTGGCTTTTAATGCGTTTTTGCATAGTAAAGCGGAAAGCGTGAGGTTCGCACACGGCATAAAACATATAGACAGAGCGTTTTGTTACTGTGAAAATCTTACGCAGATATACGTTCCCACGTCGGTGGAAAGAATGTCCGATGATTTCATGAGTTGCCATCCTGCTCTTACGGTATATTTTGAGGGAAGTGTCTTGCCCAGTAGTTTTCTAAGCAATACGTCCACGGCTCACGTAGTAATGAATTACAGGAAAAACGACGTAGCAACCGACGGATATATCTATATAACGCACGAAAACGCCGAGTACGGACTAAAGAACGAAGAGCTGTGGTTTATGAATTATTGGGGCGACGATCTGTTCGTTAAGCTTCCCGATCACGTAAGATATAAAAATAAGGACTATCCTCTTTACGGACTGAAAACTTTTGCTTTTTACGAAACTCCGTTTTTAGAGTCGGTATACATTCCCGACACGGTAGTGGCTTGCGAGCGTAGTGTGTTTTCTAATCACCGAGGAGTAGTGCTGTTTTGCGAGAGTGAGCAAGCGGGGCTTAGTTTTCACAAAAATTGGCGCGAATATCAGACCGTTGTATGGGACTGTCTTGTAAGCAATCTTGCCGACGACGGCAATAAATATACGATAACCAACGGATTGCTATGTGTAGTTAAGTCTAACGGAATGAGCGTAGTCGGCGCAAATAATTGGTACGGAGAGGTTACCGTTCCGCCTAGTGTGAATTATTACGGGAACCCGTACCCGATTATTGAGATCGGTAATAATGGATTTGAAAATTATAGAATTGACAGTATAAATTTACCCAATTCGCTTCTTGCTATAGGCGATAACGCATTTTACGGTTGTAAAAGCCTTAAGTCCATAGTTGTTCCTTCTTCCGTAATGCGTATGGGTATGTCGGCTTTTGTTGGGTGTACGGCTTTAGAGAGCTTGACGTTGCCGTTTGTCGGAGTGACTAAAAATTCTCAGAACGACGCGCAGTTTAAGTACGTTTTCGGTTACGGAACGGATAGCGTGCCTGCAAGTCTTAGGAATGTAAAGATACTGGACGGAACGGTGCTCAGGGCTAATGCGTTTTCGGAAATCAGCTTAGAAGAGCTTATTCTTCCTCCCTCTCTTACGACGTTGGAAGGGGTTGCGTTTTATAAATGCAACGTGGAAAAACCGGTAGTTTTGCCACGCACGTTAACGACGGTAAAGAGTACTTCTTTTGTAAATTGCAATAATATGACGCTTAACTCGTACTACATAAGTCAGCCTGAAAGTTGGGGTGCGGGCTGGAATGGCGGAGCTACCGTTAACTGGGGTTATACGGATTAGTTAATGTTAGCAAAAGTTGCATACGTATATAGGAAACAGTGTAAATTTTGTTGTAAACGGCAATAAAAAAATCAAATAAAACAGGAATAAAAACAATGAATATCAGCGAAATAACAAAAAAATACGACTTCAGATTTTCCAAGAAGTACGGGCAAAATTTTATCGGTGACGAGAATTTGCTTTCGGCTATCGTGGCGGATGCAGGCATTACGGAAAACGATATCGTTTTGGAGATTGGACCCGGAGCAGGTACTCTTACAAGGCAAATAGCAAAAAAGGCAAGGTGCGTGGTTGCGTACGAGATAGACAAGAGTTTAGAGCCGGTTTTGGACGATACGCTAAAGGATTGCGATAACGCTGAAGTGATCTTTGACGACATTATGGAAGTGAGCGAGGATGAGATACGCGACGCCGTAGGCGAAAAGTTCAAGATAGTGGCAAACCTTCCGTATTACATAACGACTCCTATACTTTTCAAGTTTTTATCCTCTTCTTTGGACGTTGAAAGTATTACGGTGATGGTGCAAAAAGAAGTAGCAGAGCGTATTTGCGCACAGCCTCATACCTCCGATTACGGCGCGCTTACCGTGTCCGTGGCACTAAAGGGTGAGGCGCGTATTTGCAGAATTGTAGGCAGAAATTGCTTTACTCCTCCGCCAAACGTGGATAGCGCGATCGTAAGAATAGATATAAAAAATCGGTTTGAAATAAAGCGCGCGGATAAGGTGGACTCTTTGGTAAGAGGCGCGTTTGCAATGAAGAGGAAAACGCTTGTAAACAATCTTTGTTCGTCGTTAGGACTAAGTAGAGCTGATGCAGAGAGCAAGCTTGCCTCGCTTGGGCTAAAGCCCACGGTGCGCGCGGAAGAACTGTCAGCCGAGCAGTTCGTTCAGCTTTGTAACGAATTGTACAACTAAACAGCATGCAAAAAGAGTAACGGAGATATAACCGTTTACTCTTTTTTTGTGGGCAGACCCAGTGGGCAGACCCACGGTCGAAAATGTTATTCAATTATGCAAAAGCACAGTTATGGTGGGCAGACCCACGGTCGAAAATGTTATTCAATTATGTAAAAGCACAGTTGTGGTGGGCAGACCCACAGTCGAAAATGTAATTCAATTATGTAAAAGCACAGTTGTGGTGGGCAGACCCACAGTCGAAAATGTTATTCAATTATGTAAAAGCACAGTTGTGGTGGGCAGACCCACGGTCAAAAATGTTATTCAATTATGTAAAAGCACAGTTGTGGTGGGCAGACCCACGGTCGAAAATGTTATTCAATTATGTAAAAGCACAGTTGTGGTGGGCAGACCCACGGTCGAAAATATTATTCAATTATGCAAAAGCACAGTTGTGGTGGGTAATTCCGCGTAATAACAAAGGCAAACGTTGTGAAAAAGTTACATAAAAATTAATTTATTATTGACAAAGCATAATTTTATAGTGTAAAATTATACACATAAATATACTTTTAGGAGATATATAAATGGGGTTATATACTTGTAAAAACTGCGGAGAGGATATTGAGATAGAGAACGGTCAAAAAACGGTTGTGTGTGATTTTTGCGGTATGGAGCAAACTTTACCAAAGCTTGATGATCCCAAAAAGCTTGAGCTGTTGCTTGAAGCAAACGACCGCCGTATAAGATGTCGGTTTGATGTTGCGAAGAAGATGTACGAACAGATAATACAGCAGTATCCCGATGATAACGAGGCGTACTGGTGCAAGCTGTTGTGCGAATTTGGAATAGAGTACGTAGAGGATTCTTTGACGGAAAAGAACGTTCCAACCTGTCACAGAACGGTTACGGAAAGTATTTTTGACAATGCAGACTACAAGTTTATTATCGGTAGGGCAACCGCGGAAGAAAAGAGAATATACGAAGCGGAAGCAATAGAGATTGACCGTATACAGAAAGATATAATAGCAAAGGCGCAAAATGCGGAGAGCTACGACGTTTTCATTTGCTACAAAGAAACGGATTTAGAGAGCAGAAAGCGGACGTTGGATTCGCAGTATGCAACAAAGATTTACACGCGCCTTGTTAACAACGGCTACAAGGTCTTCTTTTCCCGTGTAACGCTCAATCAAATGATGGGTAGCGAGTATGAGCCTGTTATATTTTCGGCGTTAAAAAGCGCAAAGGTTATGCTTCACGTTACGACAAGCGAGGCTAATACGAATTCGCCTTGGGTGCGAAACGAGTGGAGCAGATATCTTGAGTTTATGCAAGAGGATGACGGCAAGATTATAGTACCGTGTATTGCAAAAATGGATCCTTACGACCTTCCCGAAGAGCTTTCGGAGTTTCAGGTAGCGGTAATGACGGATCTTGATTTTGCAGAAAATTTGTTACGCCAAATAAACAGTAAGTTTGGCAGAACACCTATGTACGGCATGCCTTATTCTATGCCCACGCCTCCGCCCCCACCTCAGGCTCCTACGGTAAATCCGCAAATTGCAAACTTAGTAAGTAGAGCAAAGCTGTTTATTGAGGACGGGGATTGGGAGAATGCAAACAAGTATGCGGAAAACTGTTTGGATATAGATTGCGAGTGCGCAGATGCGTATGCCGTAAAGCTGATGTGCGATTTTAAGGTAAACGTATTGCACAAACTTGTCAAAAACGGAGAATTTCTCACTAACCGTAACTTTGTAAAAGCAATGCGTTTTGCAAGCGGAGAGCTAAAGAATAAGCTTTTAGATATAGAGAACGAGTACTGGATGGACAAGGCGGAACTTGCAAGTGACAATGATGTGTTTGACAATGAATTCTATCTTACGGTTACAGAAAAGTTAAAGAGCTTAGGTTCGTACAGGGGTGCGGATAAGATCCTGAGCGAATTGGAGGCAAAACGGAATGCGGGCAAAAAAATAGGGCTTATAGTTGACCTTATAAGAATATTGGATGCTATACCCGATATAGGAAAGGGCGAGGACCTGCAACTGAAGCTGTCCGCGGATAAGAGGTATTATATTGTAAAAGGCGTTGTTGACGAGAGTATAAAGCAATGCGTTATCCCACGAAAATACAAAGGAATACCAATAAAAGAAATAGCGTCGGAAGCGTTTAATAAATGTAAAAAATTGGAGAGCGTGGAGATTGGAGAAAACGTAACGACCATAGGATCAAGAGCGTTTTATAATTGCAGTATGCTAAATAGTATAATAATACCTGCAAGTGTGACAAACATAGGAAATTGCGCGTTCTTTAAATCTATATATCTTACGATTTACTGCGAAGCCGAAAGCAAACCGAGCGGTTGGGATAATAATTGGTTTTCGGGTCAATCCGGTATCTGGGGATACGGCGGAGAAAAGGGAGAAACGAACGACGGTTGGCGTTGGTGTTTAACGTTGCCGGATAACGCTTTGACAATAGCAAGATATACGGGTGATGACGATTTGCAGGTAAACATTCCTACAACAATAAACGGACGTGCGGTAACGGGTATAGGAAGCGGTGCGTTCGCTCATCGCTTAAACGTAACAAGCGTAACTATTCCCGATAGCGTTACAAGCATAGGTTCTTGCGCTTTTGCTTACTGCTCGTCTATCAAAAACATAACGTTTGGAGAAAAAAGCCGATTGGAAAAAATAGAATACAGGGCGTTTTATGGTTGTCACAGTATAACAAGCATAAAAATTCCCAACAGTGTAGCAATAATAGGAAAAGAAGTATTCGGTAATTGCGATAAGCTTATAATTTACAGTGAAGCTACGAGCAGACCAAGCGGTTGGTATAGTATGGAAACTTATTTAAAACGTCCTTTTGTGTGGGATTGTAAAAACAATAACGTTGCAGACAACGGGTATATGTACGGAATAACAGTTGGCGGAATAAACTATGCTATAAAGGATAATACCGCAAAAGTTGTGGGAACGAATATAAGTGGAGATATAGCGATTCCCAAAACAATACCGTATAAGTCTAAACAATATTCGGTAACAGCAATAGGTGATAGGGCGTTTGCACACTGTGATATTACAAGTATTAAAATACCTGATAGTATAGTAACTATAGAAAACTTTGCATTCTACAGTTGCGAGGCATTAACAAGCGTGGAAATTCCCAATAGCGTTACAAGCATAGGATGTTATACGTTCAGTGGTTGCAATAATTTAACAGCTATAAAAATTCCAAGAAGTGTAACAAATATGCGAAACTGGGCGTTCTCCTATTGCTCTAAGCTTACAATTTACTGTGAAGTTGCAAGCAAACCGAGCGGTTGGGACAACGATTGGAATTATTCAAATAATCTGGTTATATGGGGATATAAGAATTAGTGTTTTCAAATCGATAAAAAGGCTTGCGGATGTTTTGTCCGTGAGCCTTTTTTTGCGTAATGTGAAAAAAAGAAGCATACGTATAAGGGATTTTGGTGTTTATTGTGGTTGGAAAACATATTTGATGCAGATGATTAATCCATAATATTGGATAGTATCGATAAATGCAAAAACTACGGTTGTACGCTTCAATGGGCGCATATAATCGCAGTTATTTTCGCGTTATTTTGTTCGTGGAATAGTATATTCAGCGAATGTTTGCCACATTCTCAACCGAACGCGTCGGCAAAACCCCTGAAATTTTACCCATTCAATACAGTTTAGTACTATAATAAATACAGTATAACACTAATTTGCTTTCATTGCAACAATATTTTCACTTTTATTTTTATTTTAATTTAAAAATTTGTTCGCTGAATATACTATTCGCAGAACAATTTATCAGGAGGAAAATATGGATAAGAAAAAACTGTTAAGCTTAGGTATAGCCGGAGCTTTGTGCTTCACCGTAGGCGGAATGGCAGTAGCTTGCGCTACGCCCGAAGGGGGCGGAGGCGGAGAAACGCCACCCGTAACGCACGAGATTACCGCTACTATCGGTTCTACGACCATTGAGGTAGGACAAAACGAATCGATAAGTTTGGACGTTGCTACGATGGAGGGCGAGGAGTTCAGATACGTTATCGACAACTCGGGAATCATTCGTTACGATGCGGTAAACGGCAAGATCGTTGCCTTACAGCCCGGTACTGCAACTATTACCTTTGCAGTAAAGAGCGCGCCGTCCGTTACAAAGAGCATTACTATTACCGTAACTCCCATTTCTGCGCAGTACGACGTAGTAGTAGGAGATAACGCTCCCGTTAAGGTTGTGCACGGAAACAAGATTGACAAGCCTGCCGATCCCGTAAAAGAGCCTACCTTAAGCACTGTTTATACCTTTGATTGCTGGATAAAGCAGGGTAGTGATATTGAGTGGGATTTCGATACTCCCGTAACCGGCCCCGTTGTTTTGGAGGCTAAGTGGATTGAGTCAGTGAGAAAATATTCGGTAAAGATAGGCGAGGATAGCGCGGAATACGAATATGGCGCAAAGCTTATCAAGCCTGCCGATCCTGCCGATTATATCACCGCTACCAAGGTTTATACTTTCGCAGGATGGAAGAACAAAGAAACCGACGAGGTTTGGAATTTTAACGTTGACAAGGTTAACGGAGAAGGAATAGAACTCATTCCGTATTTTACCGAAGCTGACAGATATTTTGACGTAAGCGTAGCAGTTGGCGCTAAGAAGATATCTATTGGCGGTAAGCAGTACGCAACTTACGAATTCAGTAATAGCGAAATAAGGGATATGAACGTTGTTTTAAGCGATGGCGAAAACGATATTCCCGTAGTGAACGGAAAGGCAAACGTTCTTCCCGGAACTTATACCGTAAAACTCAATTATAACGGCAACGAGTACACCTCTTCCGTAGTTGTGGGAGAGAGCGAAGCAAATGCCGTAGCCATAGAGCTTAGTACAAGTAAGCTTAACGGCTCTGTGGGCGGATTTGACAGCTTTGCGCACGGCAGTAAAAAGGTTGTGAGCGGTGACGAGGTATGGCTTGGATATTACGACTATACGTATCAAGATAAGGTTCAGGGGTCTGAGTACTATATCGAAAGTAATATTTCATTCGAGCCTTTCGCGGGTAAGACAAATGCAAACCTTGTAGGACTTATGCCTGCAGTATACAATGCAGACCTCAGTTCAAACGGCGCAGGAAAGCTTATCGTAGGCGTAACGCAGGAAGGTAAGCTTGCATATACAATCGCAGGCGGTTGGGGAACGAAAGCTACCGAGATTGCGGACGTTAGCGACAAGGTAACCTTTAACGGCGACGCATATTCTTATAAGCTCGGCGTATACAGAAAGGGCGCGGAGTTTGCAATCTTTGTAAACGACGAATATATCGATACCCTTACGATTGGAATGTTTGAAGAATGTGGATTTGGCGTAGGTTCTATGGCAGACAATCAGACAAACGGCTTTACCAAGTTTACGGAGTTTAAGTATTCGTTCAACGAGGAATTGCTTGCGGACTTGTATACGGCAACGAACGAAGCTGAAGCTATTTGGGTAAACGCGGTATTGGATAGCGATTACGTAATGTATAACGGCACGAAAGTATATCTTCAGGACGAAATTACTTACGACCTTGCAAAGCGCGTAAAGCTTGAAATTTTTGACAGCGAGAACAATCTCGTAAAGACGGTTTATACCGCGCATCGCCGTTCCGCATTTGCGCTTAAGCCGGGTACGTATAAGCTAAAAGCAACCTTTATGGGAACGCAGGCTAACACGGTAAAAGAAACCGAGTTCGCTCTTGTAAAGACCTCGAGATCGTTTGTATACAATCTTTCTCTTACAGATATCGGCGGATCGTACACGCTTCCTAGCGGAACTAAGGTAGGCTCGTTCGGACAGTTCTATACCTTCCCCTCGGCTGATAGCATAAGCCTTTCAAATAACTCTTACGCGTATATCAACGGCGTAACGGGTAGTACCTACTACATTGAGGCAACCATCACAAAGAAAGAAAAAGGTTGGCACGGATTTATCCTTAACTCGTCAGAGGGTGCGCCCACAAATGGATTTAAGAAGGTTGTAGCAGCTGTTTACGACGACGGAAGCGGAAATCCCTCGCTCTTCGTTCAACGCAGTATAGAGCACAGTTGGGGCTCGGGTGTAGGTATGGGCTCGGTTGCATCGTACACGGGTACGGGCGACACCTACAAACTTTCGGCGCTTCGTGTAAACAACAAGTACACCTTGTATATCAACGGTACAGTGGTTTGGAGTGAAACTATCGACTCTTTAACAAAGGACGGAAAGGTTCTTCCCGCGGACAATATTTCGGGATTTGGTATCTTTAGAGGAAGCAACTTCAGTCCCGCTGCTCCCACTTTGAAGGATATTAAGTACACGACCAATTTAGAGGCTATAAACGCGATCTTCAAGGGCGAAACGGCAACGTTGGAAGCTCCCGAAAGCGTAACCGTTGTATCGGGTGACAGAAACGTAAAAGACGGCGGACAGCTTTACGGATTTGAAGGTAAGACCAAGCTGGTTAAGGTTGACGTTCCCGACGGAAAAGTAATTTCCCACTTCGCTGTAAAGATTAACGGTAAAGAGCAGGAGTTCGGTTATACTGCCGACGGCTCTTTCAAGTTCGATCTTAATACAAACGGAACCGTAGCGATTGACGTTGAGTTTGAGGATGCAAAGGAAACAACTCTTACGCTTTCTTACGAATCTGCATACGTAGAAAAAGACGGCAAAAAGATTGCACTTTACGATCTTTCGGGTATTAACCCTGCAGACGTAACGGTAGAAGTTATCAATATCTACGGCGGTAAGACGGATACTTTCGTGTTTGACGGCACGAGCAAAACTCTTAACGTAACGACGGGAACCTTTAAGATCAGCTTTGTTTACAAGAATAACTTGTGGAGCAAGGATATCGTTATCGGCGAGGACGGAGCTGAGGTTGTGGGCTTGCTTTCCGACGTATACCTTGGCGGAGCAATTACCTTTACCGCAAATACCGGTGCTCAGACCACCATTAAGTCGTTTGATAAAGCGGAAGTCGGTGCAACTTCAGGTAACGGTTGGGCACTTGTGGATGGGTACAGAAACAGTGTAAGAACATCCAGCTATACTTTCGCATTCCAAAACGAAGTAGTTGGTAGCAAGTACTATCTTGAGGGCGTATTCGATTCTACGGCAACGTCTTACAACATGTACGACAATAAATTCTCAGGCTTGCTTATCGCTCACGCTAACGATACGGTTTTGGACGGAAACGGACACAATAAGTCGGTAGCGTACATCAAGAACGATAGCGTTGTACTTGGTCATACTGATGCTTGGTCACTTTCTATGCCTATTACTATCGCAAACTACAAAGACGTGCTTGGCGAGGGCAACTACGATCCTACCGCTGTTAAGCTCGGAGTTCTTCGTAACGGAACAGACTTCTACTTCTTTGTAAACGACGTATTCGTAGCATATAGAAAGATTGATACGTACGGAACTAACGTAAGCGGATTTGGAGTTGCGTCTAACGTAGTAACTAACGTTATTTCTAACTTCAACTACACCACTAACGAACAAGCGTTAAACGCAATAACCGAAGGCATTAAGGTAACCGACCGCTCTATTGATATCTATCTTATCGCTGGTCAGTCAAACGCTGCAGGTTATACCAACTTCAGTTCAGCTAACCTTCTTCCCCTTGACGATCATTATATCTACGGCTACCAGAACATTATGTACGCAGGTAATGCAGAATCTTCGGGAAATAACTATACTACAACAGTTGACCACGAGCATCCTTGGTCGTTACTCCGTGCAGGTCAGGGCGCAGGAACAGGCAAGATCGGACCCGAGATCGGTATGGCAAACGTTCTTTCTTCCTACTATAACGTAGAAAGTGGAAGAGAGGCGGGAATTATCAAGTTCGCTCACGGTGGAACTTGCTTGCTCGACTCTATCGGCGGTGAGAATGCAACGGGCGGAAACTGGGTGCCCCCCTCATATGAGGCAACTATTACTCCCAAATCTGCCGGAAATCTTACGGGCGGATTGTACAGAAGCTTGTTGGAGCAGGTAGAAAAGAATATCGGCGAGCTTAAGGCTATGGGATATTCGGATATTAAGGTTAAGGGCTTGTACTGGATGCAGGGTGAGTCTGACAAGGGCAACCCCACCGAGTACCTAAAGGCATTCAAGTACTTTGCATCTGACGTAAGAAGAGATCTTACGGAGATTTGCGGTCAGGATCTGTCCAAGATGCCCATACTTATCGGTGAAATTTCCAGAACGTCAGGCTCTGCAGTTGTCGGTACGGTAAATACCAACAATGCATTTATTGCAATGCAGAGAACCATTCCCGATCACGTAAACGATACTTACGTAATTGCGGCAGGTGATTACGATATCAACAAGCTCGTAAACGGAAACAATACGGCTGTTGGTACTGATAGCTGGCACTGGAATTACAAAGATCATATCGACATCGGTAAGCTTGTAGGTAACTGTATTCTTAACAATATCTTAAAATAAGAAGCTAAAACAATTAAAATAAGCAAAAACGGGTTTTGAACAAAAGCCCGTTTTTCTTGTCTTTGAGTGTTGATTTTTTTGGTTTTGTAACATAATCAGCGGTACGTATTTGACTTTTTTTGACAAAATTCTTTAATTTCGACAGATAAGGCGGTTAGATTTTCGTTAAAATACGCGTAATATAACAGAGAAACGGAAAGATTATTGAATTATATTTTTAATTGGGCTTGCAATTTAAAAAGTTTTGTGATATAATACCATACACTATAGAGAGGAATATAATGGATAGAAGAAAGACTTGCGCTTTTACAGGTAACCGTCCGCAAAAGCTTCCTTGGGGAGAAGACGAAACGGATTATAGGTGTGTTGCGGTTAAAAACAGAATACGCGAAGAGCTTATCGCAGCGATAGAGCGAGGCTACGATACGTTTATCAGCGGAATGGCGCTTGGCGGAGATACGTACTTTGCAGAGGAGGTTCTTGCGCTTAAAAAGACGCACGGTATAAAGCTTATTTGCGCAGTACCCTTTCCCGACCAGAGCAAGGGCTGGAGCGCGAGTGACGTGGATAGGTATTACGGCATTTTGGCGCAAGCCGACGAAACGGTGACGTTGAGCGAGCATTACAGTAAGTATTGCATGCACAAGCGCAACAGATACATGGTAGACAACAGCTCGCTTTTACTCTGTCTTGACTATGCGGACGACGGCGGAACGACTTCTACGGTGGCTTATGCGGTAAGACAAAATCTTATAATTGTATCAGTCAGATAAAGAATTTAAAAAACTTAGGTAAAATTTAAAAAAACTGCTTAAAAACAGTTTACAAACGCAGTAAAAATGCATATAATATTGTCGCAACGTACATTATGATTATAGCTAAAAGATAAGAAAAAATTAAATCGGAGAAAAGAAGATGTTTGTTTTATGTCCCAGATGCGAACTCAATTACATTGAGGAAGAAGAAGAGTTTTGCAAGATTTGTAAGGCGGAAATGGGTCTTATAGATCCCAACGAGGTATTTATGCCCGAAGACGACGAAGTGAGCGAAGGTAAGCTTTGCCCTATCTGTAAGATCAATTATATTGAAGACGACGAAGAAATGTGTCTTATGTGCAAGCGCGAAAAGGAAGAAAAAGTCGCAGCCGAAAAAGCGGAAGAAGAGTCTATCAACAACTGGAGAGATGAAGAAGTTGCCGCTGAAGACGACGAAATGGAAATTTCGCTTTCCGACCTTGAAGAAGAGGAGGAAGAAGAGGAAGAAAAGACTTCTAAGCGCAAAGACGACGATGACTTTAACTACGACGTCGACCCCAACGACTTTATCGGAGATGACGAAGATGAAGACGAGGATGAAGAGAAAGACGACGAGGACGATGATTTTTAGTTGTTAAAACATGCCCGTAGGTGTAATGCCTGCGGGTTGTTTTTTTTGACAAATCGTCCCCCGTCCCTAATTTGATACTCCTGTTACGTTATTTAAAATAGCAAATCGTCCCCCGTCCCTAATTTGATAAAAGGCGGTCTTTGCGGTTGCTTAAGCACTACTGCGATAATTATAAAAAAATTAATTAAAATCCTAAAAACCCCCTTAAAACGCTTTACAACTTTAGCGAAATAAAGTATAATCTACATACCGTCTAAATTGCTTTAGTGTATTAAAGCGGTAAAGCGGAAATAAAGTGTAAATTTTTTTATAAGGAGAAAATAAAAATGAAGAAGATTGTTACGTTTATTATGACGACAATTATGGCAGTAGTAATGCTTTTCAGCTTTACGGCTTGTACACCTGCAGGCAGTGGAGTAGTTGACGTTACCACAAAGACAATTACGGTAGGTTATACCGATTACGCGCCCATGAACTACGAGGAGAACGGCGTACTTAAGGGATTTGATACCGAGCTTGCTCTTATGACTTTCAACGCGCTTGGTTACGACGTAAGATTTAAGCTTATCGAGTGGTCTAACAAGTATTCCGAGCTTGAGAGTGGAACTATCGACTGTGTTTGGAACGGATTTACAATGAACAGTACCGATGAAATTAACGGTGTTAAGACAGACAGAACCGAAATCGTAGACTTTACTAAGCCTTATATGTTTAACGCTCAGTGTATTGTAAGAAGAAACAACGTAGCTGAAATTACAGATATCGCTCAGTTTGCAGGCAAGGCAGTGGCATACGAGGCAGGCTCTGCTGCAGTGGATTTCGTAGATACTCTCACAGGAATCAACAACGTTGCTCTTGAGTCCCAGATGAAAGCGTTGCAGGAAGTTAACGCAGGTACCGCTGATTACGCAGTTGTAGATATTATTCTTGCAAAAGCTAACGCAGGAAAGGGTAACTATGCTAACCTTGTTATCAACGAAGGTCTTGAAATGGATCAGGAGCTTTACGCAATCGCATTTGCAAAGGACAGCACTCTTGACGAGAAGGTAAACATTATGCTTCAGGCATTTGCAGATACCGGAGTTTTGACTGATCTTGCTACCAAGTACGGTCTTGAGAACGTTGTTATTCTTGACGGATACGTTGCTTAATACAGTTAATTTATGAATCAGTTTTTGAACGTTACCCAAAGCCTTTTAGAGGGCTTTGGGGTAACTTGTCTTTTATTTGTTTTAACGCTCGTCTTCTCAATACCGTTAGGACTTTTGATATCGTTTCTTACGATGAGCAAGATTAAGCCAATTAAGTATATTTTCAAGGTAATAGTTTGGATAGTAAGAGGCGTACCCCTTATGCTTCAGCTGTTTATCGTATTTTACTTACCGGGTATGTTGAGCGAAACCGGGCTTAATCCTTTTGGTCAGCTTGATAACTTCCTGTATTTTGAGTACGGAATCGATAACGGTGGAAGATTTATCGCAACGTTGATTGCATTCTCTCTTAACTATGCTTGTTATTTTTCGGAGATTTTCCGTGGCGGTATAGAGTCTATCCCAAAAGGTCAGACGGAAGCCGGGAAAGTGCTTGGAATGACTAAGGGACAAATCTTTTTTAAGGTTATCCTTATGCAGGTTGTAAAGCGTATCATTCCGCCTATGAGTAACGAGATTATTACGCTTGTTAAAGATACGGCGCTTGCAAGAGTTATTGGAGTAATCGAAATTATTAAGGTAGCGGATATGTTTGCGGCAAACGCGCTTATCTGGCCACTCTTCTACTCAGGTGTATTCTATCTTATATTCGTTGGCGTTCTTACTTTGCTTTTCGGCTTTATCGAGAAGAAACTTTCGTATTACAAGGTGTAAAATTATGGCATATCTACAACTTACAAATATACATAAAAGCTTCGGTAATACGCAGGTATTAAAAGGCGTGGACGTATCGCTCGAAAAGGGCGAGGTTCTCTCTATAATCGGATCTTCAGGCAGTGGTAAAACCACGCTCTTAAGATGTATTAACTTTCTTGAAAACGCGGACAAGGGTAGTATGGTGCTTGATGGTGAAACCTTGTTTGACTGCTCAAGCGAAATAAAGGATTCCGACGCGCAGATTAGAGAAAAAACTCTCAACTTCGGACTTGTATTCCAGTCTTTCAACCTTTTTCCGCAGTATACGGTTTTCAAAAACATCACTCTTGCCCCCACGCTTCTTATCGATCACGACGCAAAGGTGCTTAGCGCAGAGCTTAAGAAAAAGCAGGCGGAGCATAAAGCAAAGCTTAAGAAAGAGGGAGTCAGAGATAAAAAGCAAGTAGCGGTTCTTTTGGCTCAGCAACGTCTTACAGATAAAGATATCAGGGAAGAAATTGAATATTTTAAGACGCGCAGAAAGAAGGAAATAGCAGACGACGGCGAACAGCTTCTTGCAAAGATTGGTCTTGTCGAAAAGCGAAATAGCTATCCTTGCGAGCTTTCGGGCGGTCAGCAACAGCGTGTGGCAATAGCAAGAGCTCTTGCAATCAAGCCCAAGGTTTTGTGCTTTGACGAGCCTACCTCCGCGCTCGATCCCGAGCTTACGGGCGAGGTGCTAAAGGTTATCCGTTCGCTTAAGGACGAGGGCAGAACGATGATCATAGTTACCCACGAAATGGGTTTTGCAAAACACGTTTCCGACAAGATACTCTTTATGTCGGACGGAGTGGTGGAAGAAGAGGGCGATCCCGTTCAGCTTATCGAAAACCCAAGATCGGAAAAATTAAAAGCATTCCTTTCCAACGTAAGCGAAAAGGAAGAAATGTAAAAATCAATAAAAAACACGTTACGTATATAAAAACGCGACGTGTTTTTGTTTTAGGCTCCGTTTAATACTTGGTTAATTTTCAAGCGTGACGCTTGACTTGAAATAGTTTACAATACAAAGAAAATTACCCATTTTAGTGGGTTATTGTATTTGGGTGTGACTTGAACGTGTCTTTAGAAATTAAGCGAGCAAGTGAGTGAGTGCAGTAATTCAAATTGTTATGCAAAAATGAGCGGTTTTGCGGATTAGTCCGTCGTAAAAAAGATAACGGCAATCGCTTTATAAAGCTTTCAAATTGCTTTTATCTTTACTTCTCCGCATATAATTTCTTTGTACGAACAGCATAGCGATGAGATAAGAGGGTTGTTATCTATCCTTATTATAAACAGATGGGGGTGAGTGGAAATTATCGTGCCGTTGTATTTTTCCACCTTGTTTCTTCCCCTGTTGACCGCGATTTTAATCGGCTTTTGGATAAGGGTATATACTTCGTTTTTTACTTCTTGTAGGGTTTTGCATTTTTTAATCATATAACTTATTATGCCCTTTTATTAAAAGTTTAACCGAAAAACACGCATAAACTTTTGGCATCAGCATAAGATATACTGTTATAAAAAAGGAGGGCGTATATGGTTTTTAATCCCGTTTACGATAAAATCAGCGCGCTTAGCGCAAAAAAAGGAGAAACGGTTCAATCGGTAGTGGAGGGTTCTTTTAAGCTTTCAGGGCTTAAAGAAGTGCTTAACGTAGTGTGCAGGTGCAGAGTGTTGAAGGCGGATTGTGCCGACGGCTTTGCAAAGGCAGAGGGGGTTTTAGAGTGCAAGATCTTGTACTTGGGTGAAGAAAACGCGATAAAGAGCGAAACGTTTACTTGTGAGCTTGTTGCAAAGTCAAAGCATGAGCTTAAGGGCGGAAAGGTAAGAGCGGAATGTTCGGTAGTGGATAGCGGTGTTTCCGCACTGTCAGGCGAAGAGGTTAAGATATCTTCCGTTGTGGAAACGTGTTTTATAATTACCGAGTGTGAGGAGATTTCTTCACTGTCCGTTGCTTCTACCGGGTTTTACCTTAAAGATACAAGCGAGAGATACGTTGCTTGCAAGTGCTCGGACAGGGCAAAAACGGAGTATTCGCTATCCGATAAAACGGTTATGGACGAGGTGGTATTTACTCGCGGAACGTGTATTATAAACAAGCGTAACTGCGGTGTGGATAGCATATCGGTAGAGGGCGAGGTTATCTTGGAAGCTGTTGGAACGAAAAACGGCGAGATATGCTCTCAAACTATTGCTATGCCGTATTCTGAAACGTTTGAGTGCAATGGAACAGGGTATGGAGATACGGCGGTTGCGAGTGTAAAAGTTACCTTTTCTGATGCCGTGATAATCGACGTAGAGGACGGTAAAAAACTTGACGGAGTGGTAAAGTGCACCTTTGATATAGCAACGTACAGCGATAGCGAATTTTCTGTGGTAAGCGACGTGTTGGGGATAAAAAAACAATTGCTCCCGACGGTAAAAAGCTATAACGTATGCGAGAAAATAAGTAATTTTACGATTTTGGAGCGCGTGGACGGAAACGTAAAGCTGGGGGATAATATGCCTGCTTGCGACGTTATTTTGTCCTCTTCCGCTTTTGATTGCGTAATAAATTCAATCAAGTGCGAAGACGGCAGTGTCAACGTAGAAGGCGTAGTTTCGGGTCGTGTGGTGTATTCGTGTTCATCTCCCGAAAAAACGGTTTCGGCGTTCGTAGTTGCGCCCTTTGCATTTTCTGCGCTCGTTCCGCTAACAGAGAGAGATGAGGTTGTTGCAAATGCTTGCGTTACCGCGGTGACGTGCAGGGTAAGACGTGGAAACGAGATTGACGTAAAAGCCGACGTCGCTGTGGAAATTCTGTCGCTGAGAAGTAAGGAGATCGCAGTAATTTCCGAGCTTACCGAGGGCGAAGATATAGTAGTTCCCACGTCCGCGTTTTCGGTATATATAAGCGAGGGCGGTGAGGATTTGTGGAGCGTAGCGAGCGCGTTGGGCGTTACGCCTGATACGGTTACGGAGCAAAACAGCCTGACGTTTCCGTTGACTAAAGGCGATAAGGTAACAGTATACCGTGCGCTTGACAGCAAAAAAATATAATGTTATACTATACGTATGATAAAGGTTAAGGTTTATGCAAAAGTTAATATTTCCCTGCTCGTAAACGGAACGGACAATAAGGGATACCATATACTCGATTCGGTTGTGGCGTCTGCAAATATTGCGGACGTTATTTCCGTGCAAAAAAGTGAGAGGGACGTTGTGGTAATGAGCAGTGCGAACGAGAGTATTAAGGCTAAGATACTGTCGCTCGTTGCAAAAATGCGTGAGCAGTTTGCGTTTTCGCCCGTTTGTATAAATATCGAAAATAACATTCCGCTTGGTGCAGGGCTTGGCGCGTCAAGCGCGGATATGTCGGGTGTTATAATAGGCATTGACGAGCTTTTTGATTTGGGAATAAAAAAAGAAAAGCTCATTGAGATTGCCGATTCCGTGGGCAGTGATACTGCGTTTATGCTTGATGGAGGTTGTGGCAGAATAGAAGGTCGCAGTACGGTTACGGACAGGTTTTGCATGAAAGAGCGCAACGCTGTTATTGCGATAAAAGGCTTTTGTAATACCGCCGACGTATTCAGGCTTTACGACGGCTTGCCCAAAACGTTGCAGGCGTTGGACAACTCAGCCGTGATTCGCGCGCTTGAAAACGACGAGAGTGTCGAGGGTATAACGGCAAACGATCTGACCACCGCGTCCTCTGTCTTAAACCCCGATATTTTAAGAGCGATTAAGATAATGGGTAAGTGCGCGTACATGTCGGGAAGCGGAAGTGCGGTATTTGGCTTTGACGTAAGCGAAGACAAAACGGTAAAACTTAAAAACGAGGGTTTTGAGGTGTTTCCCTGCAAGATAGGCAATTTTGTTACGCAAGTTATAAAATAAAGAAAAAGTGGATATAATCTCCGTCAAGCTGACGACGGAGGTTATATTTTTATATGAAAAAGATTTTTTCGCTGATTATGAGTTTTTTAATTATTTTTATTTTTACGGGAATAAATTCAGCGTGTTCTACTCATACTACAATCGAAGAAGGGTATGAGCTATTGAGGATACATATCCGCGCAAACAGCAACGACAAAGACGACCAATCGGTTAAACTCCTTGTCCGAGATGCGGTGGCGCAGTATATATCCTCCAAACTGCGCGCCGTGTCGTCTTTGGAAAAAGCAAAGCAGATTGTTTCCGACGAGCTTACAACTCTTAAGGCTGTTGCCGACAGAGTTCTTAGGGAAAACGATAAGACGTATGCGAGCACAGCCAAACTTTCTACCGAATTTTTCCCAACGCGTGCCTATAAAGATATCGTTGTCAAAAGCGGTTATTACGACGCTTTGATCATATCTTTGGGCGAAGGCAAAGGCGATAACTGGTGGTGTATTATCTATCCGCAGTTATGTTATGAAAGCACGGGTAACGGAAAGGTTACGTTGCGATCTAAGCTTAAGGAATTGTGGGATAAATACTTTGGTTAGAATAATGCATTTTACTCCTCTTCTTAGGATAGACTGCGCTTCTGTAAACGTAAAAGCAGAGAACTTTGCATAAACATTGCGTTTTTAGCGGATGTTGCAAAAACTGTAATACGTATTACGGAAATGCGGTCTTTTTTTGATTTTTTTAGGGGGAGAAATTATGGAAAAAACTATTGAATCACAAAAAAAACGACTGAATGCAAAAAGATTTACGGCAATAATTCTTTCGCTTTTGCTTGTCGTGTGCGCCTGTTTTGTGTTTTCTTACTCGGCTGACGCGTACGTTGTAAAGGGCAATACGTATTCTAACGTAAAAGCGGTTCAGCAACGTCTTTCCACTCTTGGTTACTATACTTACAAGGTGGACGGAATATGGGGATGGAGGACGAGCAACGCAGTCAAAAAATTCCAACGGGATTATGGGCTTACCGTAGACGGAATAGTGGGAAAGAATACCGAAAAGGCACTTAAGATCAACTTAGGTGGCGGTTCATCTTCGCTCACAACGTCGGAGCGTAACCTGCTTGCAAGGTGCGTATACGCCGAGGCGAGAGGAGAGCCGTATGCAGGGCAGGTCGCAATAGCTGCCGTTGTGCTTAACCGTGTTCGCTCGTCGTCTTTTCCAAATACCGTATCGGGTGTGATATACCAAAAAGGAGCGTTCACTTGCGTAAGCGACGGTCAAATCAATATGACTCCCAATTCCACCGCGTACAAGGCTGTTACCGATGCAATAAACGGTTGGGATCCCACGAACGGGTGTTTGTATTATTATAATCCTGCAACCGCAACGAGCAAGTGGATATGGTCGCTTAAGGTTGAGCTTAAGATAGGTAGGCACGCGTTTGCAAAGGCATAAAGGAGGAATTTATGAAAAGTAAAAATATAATCGGTGCGATAACTTCGGGGCTTGCTCTTACCTTGGTGCTTTTAGCAATTACTTTTGGCATGGTTATGGGTGAGCTTAATGCAAAAAAGCGCGAGCTTGATAACGTTTACGAGAGCGAATTTTATTCTTTTTGTGATAACGTAAACAACTTAGAAACCGATCTCGGTAAGCTTACGGTAGCAAGAGCAAACGCGGACAGCATTGGAATTATAAACGACGCGAGGGCTCACGCGCAGAGCGCGATTGATTCATACTCGCTTCTACCGCTTGATTTCAGCTCGGAACAGTCCTGTCTTAAGTTCTTAAATCAGGTATGCGACTGGTCGGGAAGCTACGCAAAGGCGATAGCAAAAAATTCGACGGACGGCTTCGATGGGGGCGCGGAAAAGTTGTATAAGTGCGCTAAAGAGCTTAACTCACAGCTTAAAGAGATAGTAAACAAGGTTAACGGCAATAAGATAGCCCGTCTTGAAGGAACAGAGCTTCTTGCAAAAAATTCGGTGGACTTAAATCTTTCGGTAAAGTCCATAAACGTAGAATACCCCACGCTTATATATGACGGACCTTTTTCGGATAGAGAAGAGTTTGTTGCAAAAGCGCTTGAAAACAAGAGGGCAATAAGTGAGGAAGAGGCGATAGATATTGCTAAAAAACAGCTTGATATGAGCGAGATTGAAATGCTTGGAAAAAGCGACAGAAAGGTTGCCGTATATGAGCTTTCGGGCAAGGTGGCAGGAAGAGAAGCTTATGCTTGCATTACCCAAAAAGGCGGATACGTATCGATGTTTTTGTGTAATTGTGATGAGCATACGGGCGAATTTTTGGCGGAAAAGAGTATGGAAAAGCTAATGAAGGCAAAGCTTGAAAGTTTGGGATATACCAACATGCAGGCAGTATGGAGAAATAATAACGAAGGACATATCTATATTAATTTTGCGCCTAAAGCTGACGGGATTATATACTATACCGATCTTGTAAAGGTTAGAGCCTCGCAAGAGGGAGGAGTAGTTGAGGGAATAGAGGCGAGCGGTTACGTTTCTTCGTATACTAAGCGCAATTATAAGGCAAAGATAAGCAAGGAGCAAGCCGAGCGCAACGTAAAGCTTGACGAGATAGTACTAAGCCGTCTTGCCGTGATTCCAACAGGTCGTACCGAACGCTTTTGCTACGAGGTGTATGGCTTCTATAACGGTGAGCAGTATTATATTTATATAGACGCGGTTACGGGTGAGCAGGTTGACGTGCTGAAAGTAGTAGGCACCGATCAGGGCGAAGCTATAATGTAACGCGTTAGTGCGCAATGAATTACAACGTAACCAAAAAAGAGAGAACGGCGGTTAATGAACGTCTTCTCTTTTTTTGTTGCGGAGAGTTTGTAGAGTAAAAGCGATACCGGCAGAAATGAAAATTTCCAAAACGCCGTTACTAAAGATTGCGCCACTTATCCGTAATGGTAGTGCCGCCGTATTGTCTTAAAACATCGGTTATTCCTTGTGTTTTGCGCGCATTTTTTGTTTTGTTAAAGAAATTTGGGTATTGACAAAAGAGAGGGTTTGTGGTATTCTTATTGTGGGAGAAATTCTAATGGAAAAATACGATATTATTATAATCGGTGCAGGACCTGCAGGGCTTACCGCCGCACTGTACGGAGCGAGAGCCAACCGCAAAGTTTTGGTGCTTGACGGCGCATTCGGTACGGGCGAGGCAGGAAAAATCTTGCATCTTGACAACTATCCCGGAATAGAGAATACGGACGGGTTGACTTACCTGCTCACGCTAAAAGCTCAAGCGGAAAAATCCGGAGCGACGATAATAAACAGAAGCGCGATTGACGTGAATTGTACGGCTATGACGGTAAGCACGCGAAAGGAAACGTATGTAGCTGACAACATTATTCTTGCTACGGGATGTAAAAGTCAAAAGCTTGGAATAGAGCGAGAGAAAGAGCTTATCGGGTACGGTGTGAGCTATTGCGCTACGTGTGACGGAGCTTTGTTCAAAAATCGCGAAGTTGCGCTTGTTGGGCGCGGAAAAAAAGCGGAGGAAGACGTAAAATATCTTGCAAAAATTGCTAAAAAGGTTTATTATATAACTGAGGATAAAAATTATATTGCTCCAAACGTGGAGAATATAAGCGCAAACGTTGAAAGGCTTGCGGGACACCCTCTCGAATCAATTATGCTAAGTGACGGAAAAGTGCTTAACGTACCGGTGATTTTTGTAAATATCGGCTATCTTCCCGAAACTTCGCTGATTGTGGGTCAGGTTAAATCGGACGGTAAAGGTTATATAATAACGGACGAAAATATGCAAACGGACGTCAGGGGTGTTTACGCCGTGGGAGATATACGGCAAAAGAATGTCAGACAAATAGTAACGGCTTGCTCGGACGGCGCGATTGCCGTAGAGCATGCAATAAGAAGAAAGGAGTAAAGCATGAACGTAGAAAGAGCAATATCGGTAAGAAGAAGTATCAGAAAGTTTAACAGCAGACCCGTATCGGACGAGGTTTTGCGCAAGGTTTTGCTTGCCGGAAACGACGCGCCTTCCGCGCTCAACAATCAGAAAAAGGCGATTGTGGCAATAGTGGGCGACAAGGCTAAAGCTAAGCTTAACGAGGTGGTAAAAGCAAATTCGAGCGCAGAAACCGTAGAGAGAATTACCGCGCGTCTTAACGGCGAATTTAACTTTTTCTATAACGCGCCCGTGCTTATTCTGGTAACCTCGTGCGACGTTTTGTATCCCGAGGCGGACTGTGCGTGCGCTATTGAAAATATGTATCTTCGCGCTACCGATTTAGGACTCGGCGCGTGCTGGATTAATCAGCTTACCAAAGTAGATTATCCCGAGCTTAAAGAGTTTTTGAAAAAGTCGGGATTGGACGAGAGTTATACCGTTTACGGCGCGCTTGCTGTCGGACATACGGAAGAAACGTTCCATACTAAGGCTAAAAATAACAGGATTATCGTAGTGAGATAATAAAGGAGAAAAACGACAATGATGACCGTAAAACAAATTAATTTGAGCGAAGAGTACGGGATTCCCGGAAACGCTAAGCTTGATATCTATCTTCACGAGATAACGAGCGAAATACAAGGTAAAAAATACACCTTAAACCGCAAAGCAATGGTGGTTGTTCCGGGCGGTGGATATAGTATGGTATCCGTGCGCGAGGGCGAGCCTATTGCTATCGACTTTTTCAATCGCGGATATAATTCGTTCGTGCTTTATTACGACGTAGCGCCCAATCGCTATCCCATGCAGATAACTCAGCTTGCTTGCGCCGTTGACTACGTTAAAAAGCATGCTCAGGAATTTAATATCGACGATAGCGAGGTTTGTGCGGTAGGATTTTCGGCAGGCGGACATCTTACGGGCTGTCTTGCAAATATGTGGAACTGCTTACCCAAGGATTATCTTGAGGGAAAGGATATCGACGCGAAGATTAAAGCGGTAATACTCTCCTATCCCGTAATCTATAACGATTCGCACGTTGGTTCGTTTAAGAACCTTTTGGGAATAACGGACGTTGAAAACGATCCTTTAGCAAACGCGCTTTCGTTGGATAGGACGGTAAACGCTGACAATCCGCCTTGCTTTATCTGGACTACCGCAACGGATAAGTGCGTAAATCCTATGGCTACTATCAAGTATACCGAAGCGTATCTTAAGGCAGGTCTTCCCATAGAGTGTCATATGTGGCCGTGCGGAGCTCACGGCGCTGCTACTTGCGACGGCAGAACAAACGAATGTTATGATGAAGTCTATCCTGCAAGAGAGTGGTTGGATCTTGCCGACAGATTTATCAGCAATCTTAAGTAATTATGATACATTCAATGTCGGGTGGCGTAATAAAAAAGTACGCGACAAAAACTTTAGTCAAAGTACGCTTTGACGATACCGTAAAATGGTACGAATGTTCCGTGCCCGCGTTTGTCGGAGATAATGCGACGGCTGAGGTTGACGGAGTGGAAAAAACGGGAAAAGTGGAGGAGGTATTATTGCAAGTTACCGCCGATAAATCCCCCGTTCCCTTTCCTCTTCTTAAAGAAGTGATCAGGGTTTTTGAGGATGAAATGTAACGAAAAAATATATACGTATAAGAGAAAAGCTCACCAAACCGTTTGGCTTGGTGAGCTTTTTTACATCTTAGATCGGATTTGTTTTTTGCTTTATGCTTGCAGATAAAACCCCAAAGCAGAATGTCTTAGCTTTAGTCGTTTGTTTGAGTTTTTAAGGCGTAGTAGCCTTCAATGTTGTCGTGTTCGCTTACCGTAAATTCCGTTTTGTTTAGGTATTCCAGAATTTCGATAAGAGCTATGCAACCAACGCCTATTACGCGCGCGCGTTTTTCGCCAATAGAGGGGAATTTTTCCGCAATTTCGTTCGACGAGTTGCACGCATAAATTTCTTCTTCCAAAATTTTCAGCTCGTTTAAGGTGATAACCGAGCCGTGATTGAGCGTAGCGTCATAAGTTTGCATTTTTTTAACCATTGCCGAAAGCGAGGTCGCGGTTCCGCCTATGCCCACGGCTTTTGAGGTAAACCGCGGATATTTCTTTACCTGCTCACGGTAATACTCGTGCGTTTTTTGTCTGTCGTTTTTGCAAATGTCTTTTACGCGCATAACGCCTATAGGCAAACTAAGTCCGCTCTCTATGACCTTTTGTCCCTGAACAAGCTCTACCGAAGCACCGCCTATATCTATTACGCACACGTCCTCGCCCTTTGGGTTAGCTCCCACGAATCCGCACAAAGCCTCGTCGTTTCCCGTTATTACGTCAATGGTTATTCCCGTAGCTTTTTGTACGGTTTGGGATACAACGTATGCGTTTTTTCCGCTACGCATCGCCTCAGTTCCGAATATAAAAACGCGCTTAGCACCCTTGTTTTTTGCTTCGTTTACAAACGTTATTATTGCTTTGCACGTGCGGTCGATTGCTTCGGGTAACAGCGAGCCCGTGATTGCCAGATTTTCCGAGAGGAAAGTAGTTTCCACCTTTTTGGGATTTACCGCCCTGTTTTCCATAAAACACAAGCGCACCGAATTGCTTCCGATATCTATTACTGCATCCATATTATTCCTTGTTAACTCCCACGTAAACCTCTTCGTCTTCGTTGGACATGTCGAGGTGTTCTCTTGCGTATCTGTCCGTATAGTCGGAACTTTGCTTGTATTCGATTTCCGTTTGATTTTGTTCCGCCGTTTGATTAAGTCTGACAAGCTCTGCTTTAAGCGCGTTCTCCTGCGCCGTCAAGCTTATTGCCCTGACGATATTCGTTCCTAAAGAAACTAAAAGCAAGCCTATAAATATTATAAGCGAGATGGAAAGAATTTTTATAAATTGCGGTTTGTTGGTAATCAAGTCGGTATTCACTCCTTAAGTTTTCAGCTTGCGGTTTTGTATACAATAGCCGATTGTTGTAGTCAATCTCCTATTCTTTTATTAAGTATAACATATCATTAAAAAAAATTCAAGAACATCTCGTAATTTTTTTTGTAAAATGCCTTAAAAATAATTGACAAAAATCGCAAAACTTTATACAATATGTTTGTTTAGTTAAAATAAACCTCAAGTTTATTATAAAGTGACTTTCCTTTGGGAAAATATTTTGTTTCAAACCGGTTTTATTTTGACTATTTTTGTTTTACTTCATTTTACGTTGGAGGTGCATTATGGAGCTTGGAGCAAAAATAAAAGCGTTAAGACTAAAAAACAGGCTGACGCAAGGAGAGCTTGCCGACAGGTGCGAGCTTACTAAGGGGTATATATCCCAGATAGAAAACGAGCTTACAAGCCCGTCGATAGCCACGCTTAAAGATATTTTGCAAACCTTAGGTTCGTCGCTTAACGAGTTTTTCTCGGATGACGACGATGAAAAAGTGGTTTTTGGAAAGGAAGATTATTTCGTAAAAGAGACCGAGGATTTTAACGTTACTTGGCTTGTGCCGTCGGCGCAAAAGAACGTTATGGAGGCGATACGGATAGAGATCGAGCCGTATAAATGCAGTGAAAACGATTTACCGCACGACGGCGAAGAGTTCGGGTACGTGCTTGAGGGAAAGATAAGAGTGAACCTTGGCAAACGCAAGTTTGTCGCAACGAAGGGCGAAACGTTTTATTTTAGGGCAGACAAAACGCATTATATACAAAATCTTACGGACAAAAAGGCAGTAGTTTTATGGCTGTCCTGTCCACCTAATTTTTAAGAGAGGAATACGAATATGAATATGAAAGAAAAACAGGCAGTAAAAACAGATAAGATTATCGAGGTAAAGAACGTTACCAAGATTTTTGAGGACGGAGTAACCGTAATTGACGACATGAACCTCTCTATAAAGCGCGGACAGTTTGTGACCTTGTTGGGACCGTCCGGTTGCGGAAAGACCACTTTGCTCAGAATGATTGCAGGCTTTGACACTCCCACTAAGGGAAATATTTATATTGAAAACGAGAACGTTACCAACGAGCCACCCTATAACCGTCCCGTAAACACGGTTTTCCAAAAGTATGCACTTTTCCCTCACCTTAACGTATTTAAGAACGTAGCGTTCGGTCTTAAACTTAAAGTGTTGGAGGAAGTGGGCGCAGACGGAAAGATAACAAAGAGAAAACTCAGCAAAAAAGAGATAGAGGAAAAGGTAAACAGAGCGCTTAAGCTTGTAGACCTTGAAGATTACGGACACCGTAACGTAAATTCGCTTTCGGGAGGACAGCAACAGCGTATCGCAATTGCAAGAGCGCTTGTGTGTGAGCCTAAGGTTTTGCTTTTGGACGAACCGCTCGGTGCGCTTGACCTTAAAATGCGTAAGGAAATGCAGATAGAGCTTATGAACATGCACAAAAATTTGGGCATAACCTTTATATACGTTACGCACGATCAAGAAGAGGCTCTTACCATGAGTGACGTTATCGTGGTAATTAACGACGGATATATTCAGCAGGTGGGTACGCCCAAAAAGATATACGACGAGCCTGCAAACGCGTTTGTTGCAAACTTTATCGGCGAAAGTAATATTCTGTCGGGTGTAATGCTCAAAGATTACGTGGTAAAATTCCTCGACAAAGAATTCGAGTGTCTTGACAAGGGTTTCTTGAAAAACGAGAAAGTCGATCTTGTAATTCGTCCCGAGGATATTAAGGTGTACGCAAAGGGTAGTAATAAGGGGCAGTTTGAGGGAGTGGTTACCTCGTCCGTGTTCAAGGGAACGTACTACGAAATGAATATTCTTGCGTCCGAGTACGAATTTACCGTGCAAAACACAACCGAGCATAAAACGGGCGATGAGGTAGAGCTTAAGATCGTTCCCGACAGTATTCATATAATGAGAAAGCTCCGTACCGTAAACGAGTTTAAGGGAGTGGTTAGCGGAGAAAATACCGTATCCTTCTGCGGTGGCGACTTTGAGTTTATAAACGACGGAAGCTTTGAAAAGGGCGATGAGGTAAACGTTAAAGTGCCCTTTGACGGAATAGAGATTACCGACGACGAAAACGACGGTATTATTGGCGCGAATATTACTCAGGCACTGTATAAAGGTACGTACTATCAGGTACAGATTTATTCGGATACGGACGAGGATTTTTATACCGATACGCCATACGAGTGGGATATTGACGACAGAGTGGGAATAAAGATCGCTCCCGATAAGATTACCCTTACAAAGGTAGAGGAGGACGTAGATGAAGCCTAAATTCAAACGCACTTACTTCGCCTTCCCGTATGCATTGCTTTGCGTGCTGTTCGTGGTAGTTCCGCTTATAATAATGCTTGTGTTTGCGTGTACGGACTTTGAAGGCAATTTTACTCTCAATAATTTCGGGTACTTTTTCACCGAGAGCGAAACGCAGATAGTTTTGTTAAAGTCCGTAGGAACGGCTTTGCTTGCTACCGTGATATGCTTTCTTTTAGCATACCCGTTAGCATACATTCTTGCGTCCTCGCCCTTTAATAAAACGGCTATACTCGTTATGCTGTTTATTATCCCCATGTGGATAAATTCGCTGTTACGTATATACGCAACGCGTACGTTTTTCGAAATGATAGGAATAGAGCGCGGATACTTGGCGGTGGTGATTGGTCTTGTTTACGACTTTTTGCCGTTTATGCTTTTGCCTATTTATACCTCGCTTAACAATATGGACAAGAGCTTTTTGGAGGCATCGTACGATCTGGGCGCAAACCCGATAACGAGCTTTTTGAAAGTTACGTTTCCTCTTTCCATGCCGGGCGTGGTAAGCGGAATTCTTATGGTATTCATGCCCGCGATCTCCACAATCGGTATTACCGAGATGCTCGGAAATAAGGACGTGTACCTGTTCGGTAATCTTATAAACGATTATCTTGGAGAGTTTTACACTTGGAATATCGGTGCGGCGTATTCGTTTATTATGCTTATACTTATCGCCGTGTCCATGCTTGTAGCAAACAGGTTTGGAGATAAAGAATCAAACGTAAGAGGAGGTACGATATGAGAAGTAAAACCGCAAAAACAATATCTTGGGTTTTTATCGCGATTATGCTTGTATTCACGTATCTACCCATAATTATTCTTATTATTTTCTCGTTTGCGCCCGAAAGCAAGGCGATAGGTAATTGGGCAAAGATAACCTGGTCGTTCGATCTTTACGCGCAGTTGTTCTCCTCGCAGGAAATTCTTACCGCAATACTTAATACATTTATTCTTGCCCTTTCATCCTCGCTTCTCGCAACGATTTTGGGTACGGTTGGAGCGGTTGGTATTCAACAGCTCGGCAAAAAGAGTAAGATGCTCGTAAACGGAATGAGTCAGATAACCGTAATTAATGCGGATATCGTAACGGGTGCGGCGTTTATGCTGTTCTTTACTCTGTTTCCTACCGGCTTTAACGGATTCCCCGCGCTCATTATCTCGCATACGATAATCTCTATGCCGTACGTTTTACTTTCCGTTATGCCCCGACTTACTCAGCTTAACCCCAATCTTTACGAGGCAGGCTTGGATCTTGGCGCAAAGCCGATGCGTACGCTTATGACGGTAATTATGCCTCAGCTTATTCCCGGTATGATAAGCGGATTTGGTCTTGCGTTTACGCTTAGCTTGGACGATTACGTAATATCTAAGTTTATCAACGGTAACGTGCAGACTATTTCTACGCTTATTTACAGCGCGACAAAGAAGGGTATTCCGCCCGTTTGGCGTGCGGTTTCCTCGCTTATGTTTATTGTGGTTCTTATCATTCTTATCTTTATTAACGTTAAGGGAAAGAAGAAGGAAAAAGGAGGTTTACTGTGAAAAGAATAATCTCTTTTATCCTGTGTATTGCGCTCGTTTTTGCCTCGTTAGCGTTTACTGCATGCACTAACAGAGCGGAAATACTCAAGGTCTACAACGTTGGAGAATATATGGACGAGGACGTTATTGCAGGCTTTTCCGATTGGTACAAAGAACAGACGGGTAAGACGGTAACGGTAGAATACAAGACGTACTCCACAAACGAGGATATGTATACCGAAATTTATAAAAAGCACGCGGACTACGATATCGTGTGCGGTTCGGATTATATAATATCGCGTATGATAAAAAACAATCTTCTCTCGCCTATTGACAGGGAGCTTATTTACGGCGAGGATGGCGAGGACGGAGTTATTTCTCCGCGCATCCTTCAGTTCGTAAACGATTATGAAAACTATAATACGGATCCCGATTATACCGCTGACGAGCGTTATTCAATTCCCTATATGTGGGGAACGTTCGGTATAATGTACCGCAGTGATATGGTGGATCTTGATTGGCAAAACCTTACTTGGGATGCGCTGTTCAAAAACGGAGATTACGTGAACAAACGCTATATGAAAAACAGTGTGCGCGATGCTTATGCGTCCGCTTCCATTGTTGCAAATATGCAGGCGCTCAGCGACGCGTCCAACGGTTTTACCGATTATAACGACGCGTACTATGAGCTTTTAAGTAATGCAATCAACGATACGTCTATGCAAAACATGAACAAAGTCAAGTCTGTCTTAAAAGAGCAGAAGAAGTATTTGTTCGCGTACGAGTCGGACGATGGAAAGGACGACATGATAACCGACAGTCCCTCTGCGTATATGGGTTTGTTCTGGTCGTGCGACGCAGGCTATGCTATGGACGATAGTACCGATCTTTATTACGGTGTGCCCAAAGAGGGTGCAAACGTGTGGGTGGACGGGTTTGTTATTCCTAAGTATGCGGGAAACAGGGCTTGCGCTCAATATTTCTTGAAGTATTTATGTACGTATGACGTTGCGTACCTTAACCGTGATTACGCAGGCTGTTCTTCGCCCGTAAAAGCAGTTTCGGACGATACGGAAAGCGTAATGCGTACGGCGTGGGATTGCGTTAAGAACGGAACCGAGTATGATACTGAGAGTGAAAATGCGGAGGATATCGAATATTATATCGAGTATTTCACCGATACCAACGATGATTTCGGGGATATGTATATTGATATGCTGTTCCCGTGCGACGAAGTACTTTCGCGCTGTGCGGTTATGAAGGACTCGTCCGCAAAGGCGTGCGTTGATATGGCTAAAATGTGGATTAGCGTAAAAGCCGGTGCTTAGTGCGCAGGCGCACCCCCGATATTGTTATTCAGCTAAGCTTAAAGAACAGGTGTAGTGAGTGCTTTGGGTTTGGGGTGACAATACGAGTTTAATTAGCAGGCGCACCCCCGATATTGTTATTCAGCTAAGCTTAAAGAACAGGTGT
>JAGAPA010000090.1 GCA_017623455.1 Clostridia bacterium
GATGGGCGCGGTGCGGTGGCGCACTCCCAATTTTAACAACCCCGTGCGGTGAAAGGCTTGACTACCTCTACACTCAATTCCCAGTAAAAAGGCTTTATTGCGAGCAGGTCAAGCAAACTGTGGATTTTGCGACGGGAGCGTACTAAAGCGTACGTGACCTAGAAAAATTTACAGTTTGCGATGAGATGCGACGCAAGAAAGACTTTTTAGACGCAAGAAAGACTTTTGATATTATACTATAAAAAAACTTTTATATCAAGCAAAAACCCTCAAAAAAACAGCCTATTACGCTAAGAACAGACTGTTTTTAATAGAATTAGGGGTATTTCGCCTATTTTATATCTTTTTTTCTAAATACCACAACACCAAGCACGTAGAACAATACGCCGTAAACTATATGCGACAACACCACGCAAAGCACGTCGCTTAAAGAATACGTTATACCGCTTCCCGTAACCGTAGAAAGGAAAACGTTAGTCTTTACGAAGAATTCTAAAACGCCTTTTATTATTTCGTCCTCAACTCCAATTATAACGGCAGATAACACCGAACCGACAATGGTTGCAAGCATTGTAATAGCAAGAAGCATAACCATACACAGCCCTGCGTTTTTCATAAGCACACTCAAAAAGGTTACAAGCGCAGAAATGACAACGAACGTCATTAGCTTGAACACGAGCGTTACTACCAAATACCCAAAATCGTTTGCAGTAAACGGTGTAGATTGATAATCAAAAAAGATAAGCGACACGCCGAGAGTTAAAATCGCATGGAGCATCATCAGTGAGCAAAGCACAATGCTTGAGGCTATAAACGACGAGGTAAATACCGAAAAACGGGATTTTCCGCATATTATCTTATTTCTTACCGTACCTTGCGAAAAATCTTTACACAATATAACACACAGCAGAATGAGCGCCACAAGCCCGAAATTGTTTGTAGGGTCGAAAGCTTGAAAGAACAGCGTTTTAGCATTTACGCTCATTCCCAGCATTGCGGCGGACTGCTCGTCGAGCATTGAGTTGACGCCAAGCATCAAAAGAGGAGTAATAACGGCAAACACAACACCTATTATTCCTATTACCATAAACAGCTTATCTTTTACTATTCGTTTAAGATCGGTTTTAATAAGATTAAACACGTCCGCCTCCCATTATAGAAAGATAATACTCTTCTATTCCAAATCTCGAATTGTCTACGGTAATAAGCTTGCACTCCTGCATTGCGCAGGCAAGTACACCGTTAAGGTCAATGTTTCCATACACTCTTACACCTGCTCCGTCCACCTTTACGTTCTCTCCAAACCGCGCTTTAAGCACCTCGTAAAGCTTAGCGTTGTCGTCTGCTTGCAAGTACACCGAACGCTCACACGCACGCTGAAGTTCCTGTGCGGATATTTCCGTTATCAGTTTTCCCTTGGATATTATACCGTAAGTTGTTGCAACCAATGAAAGCTCGGTAAGAATGTGCGACGAAATGAGAAACGTCACGTTTTTCTCTCGGTTAAGCTTTAGTATAAGCTCTCGCATTTCCACAATTCCCGTAGGATCAAGGCCGTTCATCGGTTCGTCTAAAATCAATAACTCAGGCTCGCAGAGCAGTGCCATTGCAATGCCAAGACGTTGACGCATTCCAAGCGAAAAATTACCGGCATGCTTTTTATCGTTTATCAGATACGAAAGTCCAACCTCTTCCAAAACTTCAGCTATTTTGTCAGGATTTTTAAGCCCTAAAATATCATACTGCATTTTAAGATTATCAACAGCAGACATATTAAGGTATATGGACGGCGTTTCCACAACCGCGCCAATCTTTTTACGCTGAGCTGAAATTGCAGGATCGGTATCCTTTACCCCAAACAGCTCCACGCCACCTCCGCTTGAATTAATAAGCCCACACACAAGTCGAATAACCGTAGTCTTGCCCGAGCCGTTCTCTCCCACAAATCCATAGACGTCACCACGTTTTACGGATATATTAACCTTGTCCAAAACAAGCTTATTCTTATATTTTTTGGATAGGTTAACAGTTTTTAAAATATATTCCATACTACTTTATTTAATCCTTTTTTCTTATTTTATGCAATACGTATACGATTTTTTACAACACGGGCGTATCTACAAACTCAACTTCCGCATCTCCCTTTATGCCGTCGCTTTCAAAAATTACAAGCTCGTTTTCGCCCTTTTTAAGAAGCGATGCGGGAACGTATAACGTTTTTTGAGGGCCAACCTCCCAGTATCTGCCGAGATTAAAGCCGTTTAAGGTAACAAAGCCTTTTTTGAAGTTGTCGGTTAATAGGAAGGTATCGCAAGGCTCGCCTAGAACAAACTTACCCTTATAAAACTTACTGGGTTCTTTAGCCTCTTTTCCGTAAACAACCTTATTAAGGTTATCCATAGGAAGCGTGTAAACCTGCCAATTAAAGTGAATTTTGTTCTCGCCCAAAAGACATCTTCCGGCAATACCTTTCTTGCGCATCATCTTTGGTCCAAAGTTTGCTCTACCCATATTCTCCACAAGAATTGTAAGGGTATCGCCCTTGCCAGCCGTAATGGGAAGCTCGAGCTTATCGTCGTTTACGTACAATATCCCCACCAAGTTTTTATTAACGTAGATTTGCGCTCTGTCGCCAAGGCTTTCAAAAAACAGTATCTCTCCGTTATAATTCCTCGTAAGCGTTGTGGTATACGCGATATATCCATAGCCCTGTCCGTACTCTTCCATACACTTAGGCACGTTGGAAAACACGGGCGAAGAAAGATTGTCAAGGTTGTCGAAAAATCCTGCACTTTCGGTAAGAGAAACCTTGCCGAACGCCTTCTTTTTGCGGTTTTCGGGAATGGGCGGAAGATCCCCGTCCACGTACTTGGAAATAACTTCACGTAGCGCCATATATTTGGGCGTAATATCTCCGCACTCGCTAAGCACTGCGTCGTAGTCGTAACTCGTTACGTCGGGCGCAAACTTTTCGTAGTGATTAGCACCGCTCGTAAAGCCGAAGTTTGTTCCACCAATAAACATATACATATTCAAGCTACCGCGCTTGAGCATATCGTCAACGACTTTTGCATAGTCCTCAGCGCTCGTCGTGTGGTGTTTTTCATCGCCCCAAGCGTCAAACCAACCGCACCACATTTCCATACACATCTTGGGCATATCGGGGAAAAGCTTGTCGTGCTCAATAAAGTTTTCCTCTACTCTGCTACCAAAGTTGAGAGTGGAAAGCACTCCGTCCACCGTTCCATCCAAAAGGTTATGCTCAGCCGTTCCGTCAGAAGTGAAGAGCGGAACGTCGATATCAAGCTCTCTGTATTTTTTATAAAGCGCATTGAGATAGTCCTTATCGTCGCCGTAATATCCGTACTCGTTTTCGAGCTGAAGCATAATAACAGGACCGCCGTTTGTAAAAAGCAAGGGTCTTATCTCGTCGAAAATATGCACAAGGTAATTTGTAAACCTTTCCATATACACGGGATTATTACAGCGGATCTCCATTCCCTGCATCGTCTGAAGCCACCAAGGAAGTCCGCCAAACTCCCACTCAGCGCAAATATACGGACCGGGTCTTACAATCACCATAAGACCTTCTTCACTTGCCGTTCTGATAAAGGAAGCAATGTCTAAATTACGCGAAAAGTCGAATACGTCAGGCTGTTTTTCGTGCATATTCCAAGCGCAATACGTTTCCACGCAGTTGCAACCGAGCGCTTTAAGCTTTTTGAAAATATCGCGCCAAGTGTCGGGCATATTCCTGAAATAATGCACCGCGCCCGATATTATTTTTATTTCCTTTCCGTCTTTTATAAACTTATTCTTTTCAATCTTAAACTCCATAGTTATTCTCCTTTCTCCTCGATAGTTTTATCTTTTCTCACACTCGACGGCGAACATCCATACACGCGCCTAAACATCTTTGAGAACGCGTCGATATTTGGATAGCCTACCGAGTTTGCAATAGTTCCCACGCTATAAGACGTGGTTTGCAAAAAGGTTTTTGCTTTCTCCATTCGCAGTTTCAATAAATACTCTTGCGGACTTATTCCTAAAATATTATCGAATAGCCTCGTAAGGTAACTCCTATCAATTCCAATCTCCGAAGCAAGCGAGCCAATACGAAGACTGGGCGAGTGGTAGTGATATAAAATATACTGCTCCGCCTTTTGTAAATAATCCTCTTTACAAGTAGTCGTTTGAGGCGAGGAAACTGATGAAGTGTAAAACTCCGATATGAGCGCGTAAAAATCGGACACAACGGAAAACTCGTTACCGCTCTCATATCCTCGCATAAACTCTTTAAACTTGCCGTAAATTCCGTTCTCTGCCTTTGCCGTATATATAGGATTTTGTGGGCTTAAACCGAGTTTTTCTACGATAGCATCGGCTTGCTTACCCGAAAAAATTATCCAACAATAATGCCAAGGCTCTTGCTCGTCCGCCTTGTAAAAAACCGGGGTAGAGTCGCCGATAAGAAAGCCTTGATTCGCTTTTAAGTTATACGTCTTGCCATGCGTTTTAAACACGCCCTTTCCCGATATAACAAAATGAAAAATATAGTTTTCTCGAATTTTCGGGCCGTGACTATGCCCGCTTTTACAGAACTGTTCCCCAGCAAATAATACGCAAAATTTTTCAAAGGTTACGCCCCTGCTGTAATGCTCCATCTCCATCATTTCTGTTTTTCCTCACTTAAAATGTTCACATTTACAATATTATGTCACAAAAATACAAGCCTTGTCAACATTTTTCACTTGATATTCTCTTATAAATAAGGTATAATAGAGTATACCCTATAATAAGGAGATTTTATTATGCTTATCAAAAAACCGGCTATGGGCTGGAACACTTGGAACACGTTTGGTAGAGATATCAACGAACAACTCATCAAAGAAACTGCTGACTTTATGGTAAACGAAGGCTATCTTGAGGCAGGTTACGACACTCTCGTTATAGACGATAACTGGCAAGAAAGCGAGAGAGTTGACGGTAGACTCGTTGCGGATAAAACCCGTTTCCCTAACGGTATTAAGCCCGTTGCCGACTACGTTCACTCTAAAGGCTTAAGGTTTGGTCTGTATTCTGCCGTTGGCGTAAGAACGTGCTGCAACAAGCCCGGAAGCTTTGGCTACGAATACGTTGACGCTCAGGATTTTGCAGACTGGGGCGTAGACTATCTTAAGTACGATCTTTGCCACTTCCCCGGAAGCGGTGACAGAAAGAGCGCGTACCTTACTATGGCTATGGCTCTTAAGGCAACCGGACGTGATATAGAATATTCGTGCGCTATATGCGGAGAAAGCAATCCCGAACAGTGGATGCGTTCTATAGGCGCTCACAACTACAGAATGTCGGGCGATATTACCGACTCGTTCGGATCTATCAAGTATATTGCCGAAAGAAGAATGGATATTCCTGATTTTACAGCACCCGGATGCTATTCGGATATGGATATGCTTGTAGTTGGTATGAACGGCGTGGGATATGCGGCTAAGGGCGGTTGCACCTTGGACGAATACTTCGTTCACTTTGCCCTTTGGAGCTTTTTCGCTTCCCCCCTTATGATTGGCTGTGATATCAGAAAAATTACGCCCGAGTGCAAGAAAATACTCTTCAACAAAGACCTTATTGCAATAAATCAGGACGAAGAATGTAGAGCCCCCTACCGTGAAAGACAGTCGCGCTACGCTACGATAGTAAAGGACAAGTTCACACTTGCTAAACACTTATCTGACAACAAGATAGCATTCGGCTTCTTTAACTTTGCCGACAAAGAAGTTTTGCAAGCATCGTATATGACCGACTTTGGTCTTCCCTCAAACACGAGCAAAAAATTACGCTTTAGAGATATCAAGACGGGCGAAACCTTTATCGTAAAGGACGCTCACTCGGTTACTCTTGCACCCCACTCCTGCGCTATTTATATTGCGGAGTTTGTAGACTAATATGAGTGAAATTTGCTCGGTTTGCAACAAAGAAGTTACGCTTGACGAGGTTGGACTTACGCTAAAATATTTTGGCACGGATTACAAAGAGCGCTACTGCAAAAAGTGCTGTGCAAAAAAGCTGGAATGTTCGGTAGAAAAGCTTGATGAAATGATAGAATTTTTCCGCTCTACCGGTTGTCCGCTCTTTAACTAAATAACCAAAACGCGTTCTCTTGAATTTTTAAGAGCGCGCGTTTTTTATTTTCCGTATAAAAATCCGAAGAAAATACAAACTATAAGTATTATGGCAAGAATATTAATAATAGGCGGTGGAGTTGCAGGGCTTAGCGCAGGCATCTACGCCCAACTGCACGGACATAAAACTATAATTTGCGAACAACACTACAAAACAGGTGGAAACCTTACGGGTTGGCAACGCGGAGAATATCACGTAGACAACTGTATTCATTGGCTAACGGGAACAAACCCCAACAGTGATTTATATAAGTTATGGCAAGAGGTTGGGGCTTTAGATAATACCGACGTTTATCAGGGCGAGAGCTTGTACACGTGTGAGAAAAACGGTGATACGTTATCGCTTTTTCGCGACATAGACAAACTTGAAAAGCGTATGCTTGAAATTTCACCCGAGGACAAAAGTGAAATAAAAAGGTTTATTGGCGCGGTAAAAGATTTCGAACTAATAATGGGCGTGGGCGGAAAAAATCACAATAAAAAGGCTAACTTTGCAACCTACGTCAAGCTCTTTCCTACGCTATATTCGTATTTTAATATGACGACAAAAGATCTTGCAAACCGCTTTTCGCATCCGCTCTTGCGCGAGTTTTTCGTGTCACTCTTAGGTTATGATTTCGGCGCACTTGCATTTTTGTGCGTAGCATCCACTTTTTGTTCGGATAACGGCGGACTGCCTAAGGGCGGATCTCATGCAATGGCTCAAAGAATGACAAATAAGTTCTTATCACTAGGTGGTGAAATACTGCTAAAAAAGCAAGCTGTAAAAATTGACGTAAAAAACGGCAATGCCACTCAAACTCTATTTAGCGACGGTAGCAAAATCAGAGCGGATTATATAATTTTAACCACCGAACCCAGCGTTACGTTTGAAAAAATTCTACCTGTAAAAATGCCAAAAGAACTAAAAGCAGATTATGAAAACAAAAGACTAACTCGTTTTTCTGCTATTCAAACGGCGTTTGCATGCGATCTTCCCACTCTTCCGTTCTCGGCGGACTATATCTTTGAGTTGCCTGTTAAATACAGAAAATTTCTTAAAACGGAACGGCTTATTATAAGAGAGTTTTCGCACGAAACATCGTTTGCGCCCGACGGGCAAACGGTTATTCAATCGCTCACCTTTTGCTTAGAAAATACGGCTAAAGATTTTATTGAACTAAGAAATTATGATAAAAATGCGTACGACAATAAAAAACGACAAATAGCCTCTGCCGTTTATTTAGCTATTACCGAAAAGTTCCCCTCGCTTTGCGGTCATCTCAAGCTTCTGGACGTATGGACGCCTGCTACTTATAATAGGTTTGTAGGTTCCGAAATAGGCGCGTTTATGAGCTTTGCTTTCCCGTCCAAGGTTTTGCCAATCCGTAAAAACAACAGGATAAAGGGGATTCATAACGTCATAATGGCGTCACAGTGGCTTCAATCCCCGGGCGGTCTTCCTATCGCCCTACAAAACGGCAAATACGCAACAGAAACTATAAACAAGCTCGAAGAACGCAAAGTCAGCACGGCAAAATCTATCGTAACAAAACCCATAAAAGCATAGTTTTATACCGTTTTAGAAAATACGTTATAAAGATTTTGATACAACACGTAAAAAGCAGAACCTTATCGGCTCTGCTTTTTGTTTTACTTTTATTCAACTTCACCCTTTATTATTCTTACCATTTCTTCGCTAAGGATTTTGCGGTTATCGTCGTCTACGAGCGAGAAGCGGTTGCCGTCGTTTGGAGTGCTAAGATAGTTCCATACGCAGTACGGGATATCCCATTCTTTTAAGATTTTAATCACATCACGCATCCAGTTTTCGCGATAAGTTATATTACAATGGCGAATCGTGCCAAACTCTCCGCACCACAAAACCTTGTCGGGATTACGCTCAATAAACCGTTTTGCAGGCATCATATATTCACGCAAAAACTCTATATCCATTCTCTCAATATCCGCATACGCATTGTTATTGTTGTACACTAACCTATGAAAATCACGATATCTTTCTATATCATCCGTGGGATACGGCATTTTGCGGTTGTAAAAGAGCGGATCACGTTGCAACACACCTTGCTGATGCGTAAACTCGTGGGGAGCATAGCAATGAAAAGTATAAATAACGTTATCATCGTCCAATACTTCAAGATTATCAAGCCCGGGCGGATTGTTCCAATCTATTCCACCCACCACGATAAGACGATCTTTATTGAGTTTTCTTAAGGCACTCACAGTCTTTATCGCAAGGTCGTTCCACTCTTTTGCAGTAGCGTTCACCACCTCGTTGAGAAGTTCGAAAACAACGTCGTTATCGCGCGAAAAAACTTCTTCGAGCTTTAGCCACACGGCAATAAACCTGTCCTGAAGTTCGCTATCTTGCATTAACCCACACTCTTCTAATATATCACAGTAATTACCAATCGCTTTGTGCATATTCAGCACCAATCGCAAACCGTATTTTTTGCACCAAGCGTAAAAATCTTTGAGTATATCAATAATCTTTTCGCGATAGTTATACGGCGTTTCCTCGATTACTATCTGGTCAAAGCCCAAGCGGATATGGTCAAGCCCCAAGCTTGCAATATACCTAACATCGCGCTCGGTAATATAACTCTCAAAATGCTCCATATCCCCAACGGTAATGATTAGCCTCTTGTCGTTTGGAAGCACGTTAAACCGCTTGTAATTAGTAAGCCATCCGCCTATTCCCATACCCCTATTAAGCCCGTCAATTTTTTTCATAACTCCGCTCCTTTGCTTTTCTATATAATATTATACCATTTACGTTTGTTCTAAGTCTATAAATATTAAGCAAAAAAGTATAACAAATCTATAATTGAAAAAGGCTAACTTATTACGTTAGCCCTTTTTGCTATTATTTTTACTTTATCTACAAACGATATTGCTTTGGCTATGGTTTCTGTTTAATGTTATTCTCTTTTTAATAACTTTACCATTATATCTAAAACAAATTTCATAATCACCATAAAAGCCATTAAACGTCATTCTGCCCTTATCATCCGTCTTGCCTTCAAAATGTGTTTTCCATTCTTGGTTAATTAATTTACCTAAAACCTTATACGCAATCTTTTCTTCTCCGTCAAAATTGAGCAATCCTCCTCTATAAACGTTTTCTCCAACGCTCATATCTCCGGGCTGTGCTCCATAAGCGTAGCCGTCGATTAGATTCCAATAGATAATTGCCTCCATTCCCTTAATCCCAAACCAAAGCGAGTATACGTTCTTTAGTATTTCTGCCTGCATCTCGCCATCCGTTTTGTCATTAAACACGGACGGAATCGTAACTTCCGTAATAGATAACGGCAAGCCGAGGTTTTCATATTTTTCAAAGAACGACCATAAGTTATAAGGATTTATAGATTCCGCAGTTCCCCACATCAAATGCCCCTGTATTCCAACTCCATCGATCGGCACGTTATGATTGAGGTTTTCTTTAATTAAATCATAATACTGATCATTACCTTTCAAATGATCGTCCCAAACGTTATTACCCTCGTTAATAATAAGTTTGTTGTTCTTAAAATATTTACGGGCTGTGGCAAAAGACCATTTAACGTCTTTCCTTGCCTCTGTTTCCCAATTCTTTTTTTGGAGAATTTCATTCATAACCTCAAAGTCACAAATCTCATCGGCATAACGCTCCGCAATAATCTTCATTCTATTTTCGAGCGCTTTCTTATATTCGACAAAATCCAATTCCTTTGCCCAATCAGGAATAAAAGGCTCGTAGTTAAGACAATGACCTTTAGGCTCGATATTGTGTTTTTTGCAAAATTCTATCAACTTATCTATGGCAGGTCTTCTGTATACTCTTGGGCTATCTTTGTCAAAACGAGGCTTGCCCCTTTGTGGCTCTAACGAATTCCAATAAAAGGGCAGGGTTGCAATGTTAAAAACTTTAGCAAAACTCTCTTCGTACTTTGCGTTTTTTTCTTCCGTTTCCAATTCGTCCACCATAAAACAGTTAGCGCCAAACTTAAAATCATGAGAAATCTGTTTTACTGCTACCTCGTCGCAACTTATCGGACACCCCTTTTCATCCACAAAAGCAATCTCAAAATCACAACAACGATTTTCCCTGATATTATCCTGAATTCTTTTTGAAACCTCAGCCGTACGGTAAATTTTTAGAATCTCTTCCATTAAAGCCTCCTGAATAATTCCAACTTTCATTTTATATTTATATTATACCACAAAAAAACCACGTAGCGATAAAACAATATTTTGCTGTTTTATAACTATATTTCGTTTTTTAGTTTATTCTAAATTCTAAATCTTCAGTTTGAATAAATGAAAGGCTTCTCACCGCACTCTTACACCAATCCTAAAAATCGCTATCTAAACGGGATAGCGGAAACTACGTTTCCTTTTGTGCTTCGCACAGCGAACGATTTTTGCTTTTCGCAAAATATCGTTCTAATTCGAAATAGGATAACAAAAAATAAAAAGAGTATCGAAATGATACTCTGCCATCTTAATATCTGTTGTTTTTCAACGGGAGTAGCGGTGCTTACGCACCTTTTGTGCTAACGCACAGCGAACGAAAATTGCTACGCAATTATTCGTTGCGAATCACGGGAGGTCGTAAAAAAACAGGGTGATTAGCCCTATTTTATTTTGTTTTCTATTGTTATGCAAGAACTTGTAAGTATTCGCATTATTCTGCCACAAAGGTTACGATATTGCTTAAAAGTAGCCTCATCTATTGTTTTCGTGCCAATTAAAAGTTTTAGCCAACTTTCAGTTTCGGCACATTCTTTTCTGGCTATCTTAAACTTAGATAGCATATCGGCAAGACTTTGTGGATATTGCGCTTCAGTAATATTTGCAAAAACACTTGATGAAGATTTTTTTATTTGAAAAGAAGTGTTAGAATCCATCTTAAAATCTTTACACAATTTTACAATTCCAACGGCTAATTGTTCGCTATACTCTAAAAGCAAATTTTTCTTCATCCTTTCCCTACACCCCTAAACTTATTAATAAATACACCTATTATTCTTTTATTTTTATCCTTTATTTTTATCCTTAATCACGGCAAAGCCGTGGATGTAATCACTCGGTACCCGAGTGCATGTTATCCGATTCTCGGAATGGTTTTCAACACTTAGTGTTGTATGTAATCAAACTGAAAGTGATTAACATCCTCTACTTATAATTACATTCGCAACACGTTGCAATTTCATACACCTATCGGTGATTACATACCAAACTTTCAGTTTGGATAAAAATAACGGCTTCAAAATGAAGCCGTTATTTTTTTGGTGACCCCAACGGGATTCGAACCCATATTACCACCGTGAAAGGGTGATGTCCTAACCTTTAGACCATGGGGCCACATTGGTGGCTGCAAACGGATTTGAACCATTGACCTGTCGGGTATGAACCGAATGCTCTAGCCAGCTGAGCTATGCAGCCATATTAGCGTTGCTCACGCGAATATAATAATAACATATTAAAAAAAAATATGCAACAAATTTGTATACGATTTTTAAAATATTTTAAATTTTTTTAAAAATTTTTCGTCTTGCGGTATAAATAAATCCTCAAAAATTACAGTATGCCTGCTTTTTTTGAGGATTTTTACTTTATACGTTTTTAGCCTAAAAAACCAATACTTCCAAGCATTGACGAAAACGCTATGGTCAGAACCGAGAGGATTATCAGCGCGGAAACGACAAAAAGCACTATGGAAAGTACTGACTTTTCGCCGTTTTTACGTTCGGTATCGCACAGCAAAATCGCTTTTACAAACATTATAACGCCCACTATTTCGCAAGCAATGGCAACACCTCCGCACGTTATACCTCCCACGCAATGAGGAATAACCCTATCGTTATACCCAAGCGCCGACGTTATACCAAGCGCCTCCATCATGCAAGCGTAAGAAATAACGGAAAGAGCGAGCGCAACCACCGACACGGCGATACATATACACAAAAATACTATGCTTTTTTTCATATTCGTATCTCGTACAGGGGCGTAACGAAGTCCACTACGCTAACACAGTAAGTTAAGATTGAAGACACGGCGTTCAATGCCAAAGCTATGCCAACAATTCCCAGAACGAGAACCGCAACATTGCTTGAACCGCTTTTTTTGCCCCTTGCAAACGCAATTATAGACTTTATTCCCATAACGATAGCAGGAATTGCTCCGCCTAACGCAAGAACCAGTATTATTCCGCCTACAACCGCCATTGAGTAGAACGTTTCCTCAGCTGAGGGGGTTATTGCATTTATATCCGCGATATATTCGGCGCCTGCCAGCAAAACAGCCTCGGCTATCGAACTCATACTCCTTGCCACAGCTCCTACAATGATTGAGGCAAGAGCCATTCCAAATCCCGAATTACTGCTTTGTAACTGTGGCTGTACACTTACGGACTCTTGCTTTGCAATAACCTGAATGTTCTCTTCCGCCTGCGCGGTAATCGGCTGTTCCACCTGCATTGCAAGCTGACCTTGAACTTTAGGTTGAGTATCATTTCCAAGACATTCCTTGCAGATCTCGCCCTCGTATTCAATAAATTTTCCGCATTTTCTGCAATACATAATCCGCTCCTATTGTACGGTTTTGTTCAATACGTACCTGAGTTTTTGCTCAAAATTAAACAAGCATTGAAATAGCCGACATGATATCCATAGCATAAGAAAGCGCGGTCAATACAACGCCGAGGGCTTCTGCTAAAGATATAATTCCAAGCACGAGTGTGGGGATTGCCTTAACTCCGGTAGCTTTATTGTGCGATACGAAGGTTTTGATAGCGATGGGTCCTAACACGAAAGAGGGGATTGCCACAGCCATTCCTACGTAGCAAATGACCATACCGATCTCGAGCATTGATTTAACAAGTGCAACGTCGTCGGGCCCCTCTATCATTTCTGCGCCTGCAAGTGCAATACCGTAACCAACGCCCACAACGATTGCCGCAACGATAGCGATTGCTACTCCCACGATTCCTATAGCAATACCTTTTGTTTTGCTTCCGCTGTAAACGGGAATATTTCCTGTCGCGCTTGCGTTTGCCGTTTCGTTTACGATAACGGTTTCGGGAGCGTCGGTTCCCACCTCGTTCACAATAACGGTTTCAGGTTCGGTTGCATACGCGTTATTTTCCACGTTTGCGCACTCGTCGCAAATATCCTTACTTCCAACAACATACTTTCCACATTTTCTGCAATACATTTTTTTACTCTCCTTTATTTGATTTATAATGCAAGTTCTACCTCGCAACGTCTATTGCTACAGTAAAACAAATTGCCAATATTTGACTTGATTTTTACAATACGTATACTACTTTTACGTGCCTAATAATAAAAGTATTACCACAACACTTCCGTTATTTCCTCCAATCCGTACTGCATTGCGTTTGCCAAGACTATTCCGCTAAAGAACACTGTTACACTGATAGCCAATGATATTATTCCAAGCACTAAAGTTGCAACGGATCTCACTCCCTTTCTATTTAATTCTACGAATTTTTTAATGGACGTGATTCCCGAAACGGCAGAGGGGATCACTATCACAACACCTGCCCAACAGGTGAAGATCAGCCCCGACGCCATATGCGTAAACCTTTTCGCTTGCGCTATGACCTCATACTCTGACAAGCCCGGTTTTTCGATTGCAAACAGCTCGAACAGATATATGAAGCACGCAATACATATTACGATCCAGCCAATACTGCCGATAACTACACCGGCAATGCCTATACGCTTGCCTTTTTCCACGCATCCGTCCTTTACTATAATTGCTTCCGTATCGGCATCCGACTTATTTTTCTTCGCGTATTCCTTTTCTGCAATACGTTCTGCACGAGCACATTCTGCGCAAATCTCTGCGTTTCCGTCAAAGAACTTTCCACATTTTCTGCAATACATTTTCCTTAAATCCCTCTCCGGTTATTCTTATAAGAACAGCTCTACCGTATCGAGCAACAACATTCCTATCATTGCAATAAAGCAAATCGCCAATATTCTGCTAACCAATGCCAGAACGTGAGTGGGGTTGTGCCTTGGTACGCCTTCTTTCAAAGCCTCGTTTTGTTCGTTAAATGCCTTTGTGCAAAGCACTAAAGCAATGATGCAACCAACGATAGCGGCGATCGCGTTAACTCCGTTTAGCGCCATCTCGTAAATGCTCGCCGCGTCTGCGCCAAACCTTAGCATAGCATCTATTCCGTACTGAATTTCCGAAACAAAGATCAAACCCATAATCCAAGCAATGGGCGCGACTATTATTGCGGCAAGCGCATATCCAAAGCCTCTTTTGTCCGCAACTGCAGTTTCTGCCCGACAAACGGTAACTTCCGTTGGCTTTTCCTGTTCGATTTCCGTAACGGGCTGTACCTTTTGCGCGTTTTCTGCCTGTTGACATTCGTTGCACAGTCTTTCGTCGTGCTCGACTTGTTTTCCGCATTTTACACAAAACATATCCGTTTCCTCCTTTTAGATTGCATACGGTACTGCCATAGCAATTACCGCTATTTCCAAAACTAAGATTAACGACACCAATAATGCCGAAGCTGACGTTACGGTGCCTATTATTCCGCACACCATGGTGGGAATGGGTCTGCGATTGCCCGCAGCTACCGTTTGTTTAACAAAGCTGATGGACTGAATTCCCATTACGAGCGAAACAATAGAACAAGCCGTTGCACCGAGCATAAACGTTGAGGCAAGGATCACAAACACGACCAACATTCCCCCGACAGGTCTGTATCCAACAACGGATACAAGAGCAAACGCGTATCCGAAAATCATAACGACCATTGCTATCTCGGGCATAATTGCCGACGCAAGCGCTTTCTTAAATCCTGCCATCATGGGGTTGGGTTGATTTGCCACGGTTTTATAAACCTGCACAGTACCGTTCGTTTGCGCGGTCAAGTCTTTCTTATTCAAAGTTGCCGATTCCGAGCTTTGCTCCTTTTGCCTACACTCGTTGCAAGTGTCGCCCTCGTATTCAATGAATTTTCCGCATTTATTACAATACATTTTTCACTCCTTTTACACGGACACACCGTTTATGGTAACGGTGGGTATTATACGTGTAATAAGCATAATCATTGGGAACATCATAAGCACGAACGCATAGATAAGTACGAATCCGCTAAGCGCTATGGATATAATGCCAAAAACCAACATAACAACCTTTACCTCTTCCTTGTTTGCCTTAGCTCTTACAAACGACTTTACTGCTCTTATTCCCAAAATAAGGGTAAAAATGCTTACCGCCATAAGAAGAACTGTTGCCACCCAATAAATGATAAGGTGCGCTATCGAATCGTTGGTATATCCGTACTGAGCAACCGACAACATAATGGGGAATAAAAATCCAAATGCAACAAGCACTACAACCAATGCTATAATGGACGTTACGAAACACACAATAGCCAATCGCATCTCTTTTTTGCTCACTTTTTTACTTGGCTTTTCTTCTTGCTTAATTTCCGTCAAGTCCGAGGTCTGCTTACTGCATTCTTCACAAATTGTTGCGTTTTCCTCAATACGTTTACCACATTTACTGCAAAACATAAATTTTCAACCTCCTTTTCTGTCTTTATTAGCTTATGCTTTTGCTTTCCTGTTTTACACAAAAACAACAAGCCTTAATACCTATCAGATTTCCGCTGTCACGCTCTATAGCTGAGAATCGAACGTAGAAACGATAAGATCCATAAGCTCTTCGTTCACTTCGCTGTACAGCGCGTGGTCCACGGTTTTATAAAAATCTGCTTTTTCGTCATACGTAAGATCTTTACCCTTTTGTATGCGTAAGAGCCTGAGCTTGCTTGCAACTTCCTGCTGATACAACGCAGATCTGTCCGAATGCCAGATATTGTTGTGATCCCCGTGCACTCCAAAGCCGTCGTAATAAATAACATTGGGGTTCGTTATTTCTTTTTTGTGCGATATCACCGATTGCTCGGTATAAGAGATTATCTCGTCGTCCACTCCGTGCGCGATTATAACGGGGATATCTACCGAATTAATTCCCTTTACTCCGCTACTGTTTGCGTACTTTGAAAAGAGTATACGTTGATAAGCGTTGAATATGGGAACGGGAACGAGCGCAAGCGGTCCTGCGTATTGTTTGCCCTTTTCGAGCATAATGGTAAAGCCGTTGTTCATGGGCGCAATGCCTGCGCAGGCTTTTACCTGTTTGTGAAACTCAAGCACAGACGTTACCGCATAACCTCCCCAGCTGTGACCGATAAGAAACAAAGGCTGAGATGAGTACGGCTCGGTTTTTCCTATGTAAGATAGGGTGTAGTCAAGATCTACGAGCGACTGACACATTCCTATAAGCGAATCGCCTTTGGAATCGTACGTGCCGTTCACGTCATAAGCAAATACGTTATATCCGCTTTTTATCATGTACGAGATGAGCGGAATATAATCGTCCGCGCCTGCATGGAAGCCGTGAGATACGACCACCAAGCCCTTGTTCTGCTCGCTCTCGTAATAGTAGCCTTTAAGCTCGCTATCCTTGCTCTTGTAGAAAAACTCTTCACGCTTCAGGGTATCGCTTACCCTCTCGTAACAATACTGCCCTGCCGTAACAGCGTAATCGGGACGCTCGTAACGTGGAAAAAACGAATCGTAGGCAATAACCCCTGCGGCAACAGAAGCTCCCGTAAAGCCTGTAAGCGAGGCAAGTACAGCCGCTATTATTTTTGTTTTTTTAGAAACCTTTGCCACGCGTTTTCTCCTTTTACAACACTTCTCTTAAATCCACGTTTTCAAATAATTTCACGTTATTTATATGCTTTGCGCATACGGATAAATAATATTCTTTGTCATTAATTTTGACACAAAAAGAACGAACGTTATCGGTTTTTATGTTCGCAATGACATAAGATTTTATGTCTAACGTCTTAAACACGCTTTCCTTTTGCGTCCACTTTTTCAGCAACCAATCGTTTTTTTCGCGCACGTCCAAAGCAAAATACTCGTCACGTTCTGCCTTTGACAGAATTTTGGAATAAATGCCCTCGCGTATCTCTCTTTTTGCCTCTAAGTCCACACCCACGTTTTGGCATGACACGGCTACAGCCACCGCTCCGCTACTGTGCGAAAGTGAAAAGGCATACTTATCACACACCCATTTCCCACACTCGGTTTTGCGAACACCAAGCTTATCGAGGGGTTTTCCGAACGAATGTAAAAGCGCGTACTCGAGCAACTTCCAAACGTAATATTTTTCCCGTCTTACCGTATCGTTCACACAGTTTTTAACCTCGCAGTCCCTCTCTTTTGGAACAAGTTCGCCCATTTTGCTGTCTTTTGGAATGGACGCCACGTATACGTTAAGTACGCTTTCACCCTCTCTTTGCAATGAAAAGTCGCTCATAATTATTCCGCGTGCTGTTCGATATAGTCTATAACGTCCTTAACCGTAACGAAATCACCAAAGCCCACGCCGTCAAACTGAACCTCAAAAACTTCCTCTATTGCAATAACCACGTACAAAACGCCAACGGAATTAAGTCCTAAATCCTCGTTGAGTCTGTCGCTTTCCGTACAGTTTTCGATTTTCTCCGCCGACGAGCCCGTTGCCATTTTGAGAACGTCTTTAAGCTGACTTTTAATCTCTTCTCTTGATTTTGCCATAAAATTTCCCTCTTTATGATTTTTTATTTCTTTTGTATTTTGTTTCGTATAACTCTTCAAGCTTAAGCTCAGCGTTTCTTATGTACTCGTTTGCTTCCTTAACTTTGTCCATGGTAGGTATTTTTCCGCATATTTCTCTGACGTTAATGGGATCGCCCACTACAGCCACTCTGCGATTGTACCACTTACCGTACTTTGGTATATACATGGGAACTATTGGCTTGTCCGCCCTGTGCGCCATAAGCACCGCACCTGCCTTAAACGACATCATATCCTCGGTTTGATTTACCTGACCCTCCGGAAATATCAGCACTGCTTTATCGTCCTTAAGGTTTTGTACAACCGCATGAAATGAGTCCATACTGAAGTTCTGTTTATCTACCTGAATACAGTGCATCTGATTGAAAAACCACGCCTTAAGCTTGGTATCGTAAAGGTCTTTTGTCGCCAAACAACGCAAACGTCTGTTCCAAAACACGCAAAGCGCCATTACGGGATCGGAAAGTCCGCGATGATTGCAAGTAACAAGCATTCCGCCCTTATACTCTCCGCGCTTCTTTTTGCCCGCGTAAATTACCTTGGGGCGCAACCAAATCAAAATCGGCAAAGATCCCGTTACCTTTACAAAGTCGTACATAAAATACGATTCTCGCTTCTTTTTAGGTTTATTATTTTGCTGTTTGTCTTTCGAGTTCATCTCTTAATTCAATAATCCTATCTCTCAGTTTGTTCGTTATAATTTCTATGTTCTCTCTTTCCGTCAAATTATCGTCGTAATAATCAAGTGCGTTAAAGGGCTTGCCTACAATTACGCGATTGCTTTCTTTTTTGTAATATTTACCCTCGTTGTACATGGGAATAATCGGAGCTCCGCTTTCGAGCGCCATATACACGGTACTGGGATTGAAAGGCAAGGGCGTTTCCTCTCCCTTTCTTGGCAATCGTGCTTCCGGGAATATTTTTACAAGCCCGCCTTTATCGAGAATTTTTTCGCATTTGCTCATAAACGACAGGTCGTGCACGTCCCTGTTTACCTTTATACATCCGATAATCTTAAGAAAAAACGTTAAAAACGGATTTTTAGTATACAGCACCTCGGCAACCGGAATTCTTGGGATTCGACGCCACAGCACGAACAGCATAACCGCCACGTCCATCAAAGAATTGTGATTGCTTGCTACAATTGCTTTGCCTTTGATTTTGAGCGACTGTTTTTTCTTGTCTTCGTAATATACTTTGGTCTTAAAGCAGAACAGGTAAGGAATAAATCCGGTGATCCGCACAAACCAGATTACTAAACTATGCCAAAACATATTATGCTTCTACCGTTTGTCCAACGGTTGCTTCCTTTGTTTCTTCTGCTTGTTTTTGCTCTTTTTCAAATTCGTAAATTTTGTTTACGTAGCTTTGAAGGAATGAAAGCGCGATAACGTTCACGGGAAGAATGGGAAGAATAATACTTGAAACAATATATACTGCCATTTGTATTGCATACCAAGGCTGTCTAAGCATATCCATTCCTCTCTCCCTTGCCGCTCTTCTCAGTCCTGCGTTCGCTTTGACCACAAACGCTATATGCACAAAAGGTACAAAACACGAGATAAAGTATGCAAGTTTGGGCTTGAAGTCTTTTACGAGCTCTTTTAAGGACTTAAACAAATATCCCACCCAAATAAAGCCGAAAATGAATCCCGAAAGAATGGAAAGACCGATTTGAACAAAAATTATCTCGCTCTTATCCTCAACTACGCCAGCCTCATTCTCCACCGACGAGATATCAAGATCGGGGTACTGCTTTTTAAGCTCTTTTCCAACGAGCGCAGGCGTGTAGTCCTTGGGCATTCTGAACGCAAGTATTGCGCCCAAGATACAGAACAACGCAACGATGAACGGAACAAGCGTCGTACCTAAGTTGAACACCGTAGATACGTCCACTCCGAGTTTTGACGCGGCAACGTCTACCGCCTCAACGAACACTCCGCCCTCTACGTAGCCTTCCGCCCAGATAACTCCGCCCTGCGTGGAGAAGAAGAGATTTTTTATCAATTCGTACACAAGCGAGCCGGAAATTGCGCCGACTATGGAAGTAAGAAGCGCGTTTGCGGCAAAGTACATTGCAGAGTGGTTTTTCTTAAGGAGCTTTTCTTCCACGCTTGAAATTTGCGCGGTAATCATATACGGCATCATAAAGAACGCGCCTATCGCCCAGCTTCCTACTACTCCGCCCACACAACCGATGATTATCTTTGCCACCTTATTGTCACCCATAACAAGGTTTGAACCGATAAAGAATGACATTATGGATATTGCAAAAGCTATAAGACATGTCTGATAAGTAAACCGTATTCCCTTTTTAGCTTTGAGCTTATTGAACATATACAGCATTATCGGAACGGGAGCAAACGCGCAAGTATTGAGTATTGCCATTTCTCCGCCGTTCATTCCCATACCGCCGAGAATCATTGCGTTCATTGCAACGAGGAACATCTGAAGACCAAAGTAGGTACAGCAGTTTACCGCAAGCCAATTAGCAAAGGTCTTATTCTTGAACGTGAGAGATAAGCTCTCCTTAAAGGTTACCTTTTCGGGAAGCAAGCCGTCGTTTTCGGGATAACCGTACTTTTCTCCCTCCTTGATCATAAAAATGGGAATAAGCATGGTTGCCATAAGAGGCAAGCCAATTTTGAGTACGAACTCGTTTATGTGCATCTGAAGCCCGGACAAAAGAATGGGAACGAGCGCGTACACCAAACAATAAGATATCGTATCGAAGAATGATTTGTACGCAGAAACTCTCAGTCTTTGAGCTTCGTCCTCGCACACCGACGAAAGCGAACCGTAAAATGCGATAAGACACATCGTATAGGTAGCGAAAAACACTACCGTCCAACAAATAATCCATATGGTATTAAGAAGTGGATTTTCCACACCGCCAACGGGAACCCAGCACATTGCGTACGAGAGCACCATGGGAATAAAGCACACGGCAATTGCAGGTCTGCGTCTGCCCCATTTTGTGGACAACGTATCGGTAATATGCGCAAACGGTACGTCAATAATGCCGTCAAACACCTTTCCCAAAGCATAGAGAAGAGGGAAGATCGCAGGCAGAATATAACAAGCTCCGCTCGCAAAAATTTGGTAATTAACGCCGTTTATCGTAGACATCGCCGAAGGGTTTATCGCGTCGGTAAAATACGCGCCCATGAGAACCATTAAAAGGTTGGGACCAAATCCCGAAAATGCGAATAAGAATTCCTTCCATTTGTTGTTGAGCGACCTTACTTTCATTTGTTTCTCCTTATAAGTGTAGTGTTATATATTTTCAGTCAGATAGTTACATACTTGCTTTGCCGTAGTAAGCGAAGCACCTCCGTCAGAGGGAAGCTCTACGCCGTACTCCGTTTTAATAATATCAATAAGCTCAAAATAATCCAAACTTGTTCCGCCAAGATCCGTGAAAAAGTCTGCTTCAAGAGATATCTTCCCGTCTGTTTTGAGCGCCGAAGCAAAATGTCTGCAAACGGCTTGCTCCATAGCGGAAAGCGCTTCGTTGAGTTTTTCTTGACTGCCCAACAGATTAAGCTTACCCTCTCTGTACTTTTTAGCAACCTTCTTTCTGCTAATCTTAAAATCGTTTGCTTCCGTCAAGCTATCTGACGTAATCTCTATCTTTGAAATTTCGCCGTCCAGCTTTGCGTTTGCAAGCATTTCTCTCGCCTGCCTTTTAACGGCATCCACCCTTTCTTGCGTAAAGCAGTTTCTGCACGATACGACAAGTACCGGCTTGTTATCACTATCAGCAATCAGGCAAACCGCGTCCACTCCTTGCAAATTAACCGATTTTTCCACAAGCACAGGATTGAGATTTTCGCCGTTTTCGCACACCACGAGATCGTCGCGTCTGCCTAAAATAAAATATCTTCCGTTCTCTTCCCTTGCAAGATCTTTCGTGTTAAACCAAGCCTCGTAGTCGTTAACCGTTTCCACTCCGCCCACGCGTATCTTTCTCGATATGCTCTTTCCTCTTACGCACAGCTCTCCGCTGTCGTTTATCATATACTCGATCCCCACCACGGGCTTACCTATAGTTTCGGAGGAAATCACGTTAATCTTATCGGAAATTTCTACAGACGTTATTCCTATTTCAGTCATTCCGTAGCCGTTGGTCAGTCTATATCCTATTGCGTTAAAAAATTTGAGAACTTTGCCGTCGATATGACTACCGCCGTTTATCATAAACCTTACACTTTCGCCGAAAGTTGCTTCACGTATCTCGGAAAATGCGGAACGCATAATCTTTTTACCAAAGTCGGACGAGGCAATCTTAAGTCCTTTTTCAAATTTCTTATAAGTTTTCTCTCCCTTGGATTTTACTGTACGAACAACTTCTTTGTATATACTGTCCCACAAGAGCGGAACAGCGAATATATGCGTAACCTTATGTTTTTTTACCGTGCTTAAAATGGTTTTGGGATGCATATCCTTCAAAAACACGAACACTCTCGAGAAAAATCCAAACCACATATATACGGCGATAAAACCAAACACGTGATAGAGCGGAAGCATCATCAAATGTTTTATCTGTCCTTCGCAGTCTTTGACTATATCGGGACAGTTTTTTATAATGAATGCACTCTCCTTTATCTGATAAAAAAAGTTTTTACCGCGATAAGAGCATAGCTTTACGTTATCGGACGTGCCCGACGACATAAATATTACCTCGTTTGCAAACATCAAATCCTCCGGTTTTGCTTTCTGCTCTGCGTTTTGCGCAAACAGATCCGCCGACTTTACCGTAAAAACATCAAACTCACGCCCGTCCGTTATTACCGCCTTTACGTCGTATTCCTCAATTATTTTATCAAGCACCGCTCCGCTTGAGCGAATATTTAGCAGGAGTGGCTTGTATCCTATGGCAAGGATTGCCCAGAAAACTTGAATCCAAGCAAGCGAATTTTCCATATAAAGCCCTACTATGCTGCCCTCCTTAACGGAAGAAAGCATGCTTTTAAGCGATGGAATTATACGAAAAATCTCCTCTTTACATTCTCCGTACGTTACGGTCTTTATCCTATATCCTACCGCAGTTTCCGCCATCGGGTTTTCCGACTCGGAAAACATATACCGAAAAAGCGTTTCCATGTTCTTTTCTTCTTTTTCATAGCGTGCTAACTTTTCTTCGACAAAAGCCAAGAGAGATTTAGCTCCGTTAATGTAATCACAAGCCATTTTCTAATTCCTTAATTACGTTATTGTCCCGTGAAATTTTTTATATAGAATATAAAAAAAGACGTCATTCGACATTATTATATCACATATTACTAACAAAATCAAGACAATTACACAAATTTATATCACACTTAAAAAACGCACAATCCTGCTTTATTGTCTGTTAATAATGCTTATTTTACACGTTTTTCGCAATACGTATGCGCGATTTTTCAACAAAAACAAGACCGCCGTACCCTAAAAGTACTGCGGTCAAAAAAATCTTTACTGTTTTTTTATTTGGTCATAAGTTCGCAAACGGAAGCGAAGTATCCCGACATATCATCAACCTCAAAACCCTCTGTGAGCATTGCCTGAACGTAAAGCATATTTGCATATTTTTTCAGCGTTTCGTGGTCTGTATTAAACAAATCGCGCATCTTTGAAAGTATTGCGTGGTCTGCGTTTATCTGCAAAACCTTTTTTGCTTCTACCGGCATGGGGGATGCGGTCTTCATTGCCTTGAACACTTTTTCCATTTCAAGCGAAACCTCGCCCTCGTAAGAAAGACATACGGGATGAGCGCCCAACTTTGCAAGAGCAACCGAAGAAACCTTATTGCCAAGAGCCTCCTTGATAAAGTCTGTAAGGTCTTTGTTAGATACCGCAGTATCCTCCATTTCCTGCTTTTCTTCATCCGTTCCGATATCAAGATCCTTGTCGGATACGGACTTAAACGCCTTGTCGTCGTACTTGTCAAGCGTTTTTAGCACGAACTCGTCTACGTTATCCTTAAGGTACAATACGTCAAAGCCCTTGCTCTTAACTCTTTCTACCTGCGCCATTCCGTCAATCTTATCCACGTTTTCTCCGCACGCATAGTAGATAACGGACTGTCCCTCTTGCATATTCTTAACGTACTCGGCAAGCGTTATCTGCTTCTTTTCTTTACCTGAGGTAAATACGAGCAAATCCTTAAGCTCATCCTTTTTAGCTCCGTAGTTGTTGTACGCGCCGAACTTTATCGTTGCACCAAACTCAGCAAAAAGTTTTTCATAGTTTTCCCTGTCATCCTCAAGCATTTTCTTAAGCTCGGAAACAATCTTCTTTTCAAGCGAAACGGCAATTGCCTTAAGCTGACGGTCCTGCTGTAAAATCTCTCTTGAGATGTTAAGCGAAAGATCGCTACTGTCCACTACTCCTCTTACAAAACCGAAGTAATCGGGAAGCAAATCTTCGCACTTTTCCATAATAAGAACGCCGTTGCAATAAAGTGAAAGTCCTTTTTTGAACTCTCTGGAATAAAAATCCATGGGAGCTTTTGCGGGGAAGTAGAGAAGCGCGGTATAGCTTACGTTGCCCTCAATATTGGCGTGCACGTGACGGAGAGGCTTTTCAAAATCGTAAAAGGTAGTCGCGTAAAAGTTATTGTAATCCTCGTCGGAAATTTCACTCTTTTGCTTTTTCCAAACGGGAACCATACTGTTGAGCGTTTCCTGCTCGGTATACTCTTCGTACTCGTCGCTTCCCTCTTTCTTTCTGCTCTTCGTCATATCCATAACTATGGGATAGCGAATGTAGTCGGAATACTTTTTTACAAGGTCGGACACGAAATACTGCTGAACGTACGCATCGTAATCAACTCCCTCTTCGTTGTCCTTAAGGTATACGGTAATATCCGTACCGTAGCTTTCCTTTTCGCTCTTTACGACGTCGTAGCCATCTTCGCCCTCGCTTACCCACAAGTACGCGTCCTCGCTACCGTATGCCTTTGAAAGAACCTCTATCTTTTTTGCTACCATGAACGCAGAATAAAAACCTACGCCAAACTGTCCGATAAGCTCTTTTACGTCTTCGTTCTCCTTTTTGAAAGCAAGAGTTCCGCTGGATGCGATAGTGCCGAGGTTTTTCTCAAGGTCGTCTAAGTTCATACCGATACCGTTATCGGAAACGGTGAGCTTTCTTGCCTGCTTGTCAAGCGTGATCGTAATTTTGAAATCGCTGTCAATCTTACTGTCGGTAAGAGATGCAAAGTGAAGCTTATCTATTGCGTCGCTTGCGTTTGAAATAAGCTCTCTTAAAAAAATTTCCTTGTTCGTATAAATCGAATTTATCATTAAATCGAGTATACGTTTACTTTCTGTCTTAAACTCTTTCATTTTATATATGCTCCTTATTTTATTACAAAGTAAATATCCACTATTCCGATTGCTTAATTTTTTACCTTAGCTAAAGTACAATAGTTTCACCCACTTCAATTAGTCGTTTCTCTTAGTTGAGTAACAATATCGGGAGTGCGCCTTCGCACTGTTTTTGTATTTCCACGTCTTGTGTACTGAAAAAGCCCAATTATTAACTTTGTCAAATAACAATATCGGGAGTGCGCCTTCGCACTGGGTCTGCTCACGAGCGGATCGCAATGACGTCGATATAAAATAACTGACGATTGCCTAATTTTTCACCTTAGCTAAAGTACAGTAGTGACGGTGGGTCTGCCCACTGCGCCTTTGCACTGGGTCTGCCCACTGCGCCTACGTACAAATAATTCAGGTAGTCGTTTTTAACCACCTGAATTATTGTATCACTTTTTAACTTTTTGTCAAGTCGAAAATTGCATTTTTTACAAGACTTTCATTTTATTTACTCTTTACGATTAAAGTGATGGTGCCGTGTCCCTTGTCGGGTGTACGATACTTTTGCAAAAGCTGAGGTCCGCAGGAGTTTGAACCTATTCCGCTCTTGAAGTAATCGAGGCTGAGATAGAGCGCGTCCTGCTTGGGAAGCTCGTAGTCGTGCTTAGTTTTTTCAAGCGTTTCGATACTGTAGGGGGAAGCGTTGAAAGAGAACTTATCCTCCACCCTTATCACCGTCTTACCGTCGCTTACCGTCATATAATCGCAGTCGAAGTGCGCGCCGTTTTCCTGAGGCTTGATATAGTGCACGAAGTTGTCGGCAACAGTCGTCTTGTACACGTCCTTTCTGCACGAAATTCTCTTGTCAACGTAGCTCTCGTGAGGACCGTAACCTAAAAACTCAAGCTTCTTGAAAGCCTTGTCTACCTTCATGTCAAATCCTATGCGGGGAAGATAGGTAAAGTCGCTGTTCTTGCTATAGTCTATAGAAATGCTTACACCCTCGTCAAAGAACTGATAGTAAAGCTTATAATCAACGATGGGAAGATATACCTCGGTTGCAATCGAACCAACAACCATAACCGAAGAGCCTACTGCCTCTACGCTTCTTGCCTCGCTCTTAACCATATGCATACGCTGATCTCTCCACCTATTCTTTTCGTTTCTGTCGTTATCGGTGGGAGCTCTGTAAATATTGAGGCTGAGAGGCGCTTTGAGAATTTCCGTTCCGTTTGCTATAATGGAAGCAATCTCTCCGCTTGCCTTGTCGATTTTATACTCTGTTGTAGCGGTTTTCACGCATACGTATCTGTCATTTTCGGTCATTTGAGGTGTGCACCAAGTACGCTTTTGTTGAACGTAAGCTTGCTTAGCAAAGCCGTTTTGAGCAATAACGTGATCCTTGTTTACGCCCGGCCACTCCTTGTTGGAGAATATCTCCACAATAACGTTTTGAGCGTCTTCAATCTCAAACTCAACGTTATTTCTTGGCTCTATAATAAAGTTATATTCTTTTACGTCAAGAGTTTTTGCAAGTTCTTTTCTCGTAACTACTGCTCTAATATCAAGCGTTGCAAAGAAGTTTTTGGAAGTAAAGATAATCTTGTTGTGAAGCTTTTCGATAATGACGGGCTGATAAATCTGCTTCATTTCAAGCGTTCCCGTCTTTATCGCTCTGTCGGGAGCTACTATTCCGTCGATACAGAAGTTGCCATCCGAAAGATCTGCAGGATAATCACCGCCGTAGTTATAGCCCTTGCTGTTGTAGGTAAGACCGTGGTCTGCCCACTCCCACACAAAGCCACCCATATATCTGTCGGAGGAGTTCATTATATCCCAATACTCCTTAAAATCTCCCGGGCCGTTACCCATTGCGTGGCAGTATTCGCACAACACGAACGGACGCTTTTCCTTGGGGTCTTTAACGTAGTTTTTCATGAAATCCCAATGCGGATACATACGCGACTGCATATCTACTTCGGTATTGTACGCATAATCCTCGGGATACTCGTTAGCATTAAAATGGAAGGAACTCTCGTAATGTACGGGACGAGAATCTCTGCTCTTAATCCACTTGGACGCATCAATGAGGTTTTTACCCCAGCCCGATTCGTTACCGAGCGACCAGATAATAACGGATGGACGGTTTTTCTGAACCTCTACGTTACATTTCTGTCTGTCGGTGAATGCCTCGTTATAAAACTCAATGTTTGCAACGTCGCCAAACTTCGTGTTAAAATCGGTTTCCAACGGATGCTGTGTACCGCCCTTATTAAATCTGCCGTCGCCAGAATGACGGGGATGTTGTTCGAGAGCGCCGTGCGTTTCAATGTCGGATTCGCACAATACGTATATACCAATTCTGTCACAAAGCTTATAAAACTCGGGCGCGTTGGGATAATGAGATGTACGTACCGCGTTAACGTTAAGCGATTTCATAAGCTCTAAATCGCGCTTCATTTCCGCTTTCGTTACCGTTGCACCCTTATCAAACGAGAAATCATGACGGTTTACACCGTGAAGCTTGATTGCCTTGCCGTTGAACAGGAACGCTCCGTTTTCAATTTTGATATCACGAAGACCAACTTCTTCCTTTATTACTTCGCCCTCGGTCTTGATTAGCATTTCGTAAAGATAGGGGGTTTCTGCCGACCAGAGCTTGGGATTTTCCACCATGAACTCTACGGTTTCGCCTTCACTTGCCTGTTTTTCTTCACCGTTGAATACAACCGTACAAGCACAGCCTTTTTCGTACTTAAAGGTTACCTTTCCGCACGAGCAAACTTCGATTTTGTAGTCCACTACGTGAGAAGCAGGTCGAGAAAGGAGATATACGTCACGGTAAATTCCGGTAAATCTCCACTTATCCTGATCCTCAAGATAACTGCCTGCACACCACTTAAGCACAAGCACGTCCATCTTGTTTTCGCCGTCTACCACAAAGTCGGTAATATCGAACTCGCTCACTCTGTGACTGATTTGAGAAAAGCCCACGAACTTATCGTTTATATAAAGATAGAAACAGCTGTCTACGCCTTCAAAGTTAAGATACTTCTTCTCTCCGTCCGCTTTAACGTTGAAGAACTTCTTGTAGTGATAGCAAGGATTGATTGCGGGAATGTAGGGAGGATCGTAGGGGAAGGGATATTTTACGTTGGTGTACATAACCACGTCGTATCCGAACAACTGAACGCAAGAGGGCACGGGGATTTTATTGTCGCAAGCCTGCTTATAAAAATCCTCGGGCACGTCCAAAAAGGATGCGTACTCCTTAATCTCCCACTCGCCGTTAAGCGAAGTAAAGCGCGAACTATTTTCTCTTTCGTCGGAAAGAGTGTCGTTTATAGCAAAAGGAATATAATATGATCTGGGGCTTAAAACGTTTATAAAGCCTGTTTTTTCAAAATATCTTTCCATAAAAATCCTTTCTCCTTATTTGATGATAACGGTAATACTCTTTTGAGCTTTCTTGGGAATATAATTTTCTACCGTAGGCATAGGTCCGCAAGAATTAGAGCCGATTCCTTCCATAAAGTAATCGATATTAATATACGTTCCGTCGCTTACAAGCTCGTCGTCGTGCATCTTTGACGCAAGCTCGCTGTCAGAATACGGTTTTGCGTTAAACGAGAATCCGTCGCCTTCAATTCTTATGGTACGGCTCTTGCTCTTAATTTCCGCAAACGCGCAATCGTAATGCGCTCCGCCCTCTTGTGGCTTAACGTAATGATAGTACGTATCCTTTACTTTTTCCTGCATTACGTCCTTTTCGCTGAAGTGGTGCAAATCCGAATAACTGCCTGCCGCATATCCGTAGAACTTAATATCCTTAAAGTCCTTGCTCTCCTTCATCTCAAAGCCGATTCTGGGAATTTCACAAACCTCTTCGTCCTTTTCCACAAGATACATGCTTGCTCCTCGTCTTGTGCAGTAATGTCCGCTAAACTCGTAGTCAACGTCAATCTTTACTGCATCGTCAAAGAATTCGTAAATGAGCTTGCAGTCTGCAAAGGGAACGTAAACAATAGACGAAATCTTGCCCTCAACTATAATCTTATTACCTTCCACTTTTACGTTTCTCGGCTCAAAATGCGCCTTATTTAAGTACCAAGCATTCCACAAATTCTTAATGTTTCTATCGTTGTCGGTGGGGGCCCTGTAAAGCGTAAGCTTCATTCCGCCCAAGGACTCACCGTCCTTTACTATATCGGAAATTTCGCCCTTAGCCTTATCAAAGGTGAAGGTGGTTTGTCCTGCTTTTACGCATACGTATCTGCCATTTTCGGTAAGTTCTGCCTCCCCGGTAAGCTCGGAAGCAAACGAGGTGGGCTTATTGAACGACTCGAAAGCAAGCTCGTCCACGTCGTCTACGATGAACATTGTAATCAACGTCTGATACTCTTTTACGGGAAGAGTAATCTCGCTCTGAGGCTCTATTGCCACGTTTACGCTCTCTCGTTTTACAAGCTTTCCGTTATTCTTATAAACAAGCTCTACCGTTCCTATTGCGGGCACGAAGAAATTGCGGTTCTTCACGGTAAGAACTCCTCCCTCTTCCTTAAAGGTTATGGGCTGATAAGCTTTCTTAACCTCCCACGAACCGGGCTTTAAGAGTCTATCTGCGCTCACAAGTCCGTCACAGCAGAAGTTGCTGTCATGATGTCTTTCGCCAAAATCACCGCCGTATCTGATGGATTTCTTGCCATCCACGTACAAACCGTGGTCAGCCCACTCCCAAATACATCCGCCCATAAACCAATCGTTATCGTAGAACCAATCTACGTAATAATAAACGTCACCGGGCGCGTTACCCATACAGTGCGCATATTCGCACAAGAAGTACGGTCTAAATTCCTTCTTATCGTTTACGTACTCGTTAACTATTCTGTCAGATGAAGGGTACATACGGTTTGCCATATCAACAGCGTCGGTATAATAAAGGTCGTTAACCTCAAGATACGCCATATCCGTCTGCTCTCTGCCCCAGCCTATCATTCTTGCGTTGTTTATTCTTTCGTAGTGAATAAGTCTGGTACTGTCAAGCGAACGCATAAACCTGAGCACTCTGTCATATACAGGACCAAAGCCCGTTTCATTGCCAAGCGACCACATAATTATTGATGGACGGTTAAAGTGAGCAAGAATGTTTACTTCCTGACGCTGAGCGGAGGTCTGATAGAATTCGCCCGAGAACGCAATGTCACTATACTCTCTCTCGCCGTCCCTACCGCTTCTTACGCTCTTGGTCTGAACGCCGTGACCTTCAAGGTCAGACTCGGACACAACGTAAAATCCGTACTCGTCGCAAAGCTGATAAAACTCGGGACAAGATTGGTAGTGCGAAGTTCTGATGCAGTTGACGTTGAGGAACTTCATAACCATTAAGTCCTCTATCATATCCTCAATAGTAACACTCTGACCGTTATAGGGGTTGTTATCGTGACGGTTTACGCCCAAAAGCTTGATTTTTTCGCCGTTGAAGTAAACCACGTTGCCCTCTCTCCACACTCTTCTAAAGCCCACGCGCTCAAGAATCTTTTCGCCCTTAGACTCAATAACGAGATCGTAAAGATTGGGATCTTCCGCCGACCAGAGTAATACGTTTTTAACCTTATACTTAACGGTTTTACCTTCCTTTACGGTAAGCTTCTTACCCTCGAAAATAAGAGTTGCTTCTTCGCCCTTCAGTAAAGTAAAGGTAAGAGTTCCGTCCATATCCGCAACGTAGTGATAGTCTACGATATGACCAACAGGACGGGACAGAAGATATACGTCACGGAAAATTCCCGTATAGCGGAGCTTGTCTTGATCCTCAAGGTAACTGCCTGCGCACCACTTAAGCACAAGTACGTCCATACGGTTTACGCCCTCTTTTACAAAGTCGGTAATATCAAACTCACTTATTCTGTGGCTGATTTGCGAAAAACCCACGAATTTGCCGTTTATATAAAGATAGAAACAGCTATCTACACCCTCAAAGTTAAGATACTTCTTCTCTCCATTGAGCACAATCTCAAACTCCCTGCTATAGTGAAAAGCAGGGTTAATATTGTTTGTAAAAGGCGGATTGTAGGGGAAGGGGTATTTTACGTTGGTGTATTGGTTGTAGTCGTAGCCTCTCGTTTGCACGCAAGAGGGCACGTCGATAACGTCACAAAGATCCTGCGTATAAAAATCGTCGGGCACGTCGTGAACCGTTTCATACGCCTTTATCTTCCACTCTCCGTTAAGCGAGGTAAATCTCTCGCTTTCCTCGCGGTATTTTCCGCAAGGATCAGACGAAAAAGGCACGTAGTAGCTTCTCGTAGGTAATACACCGACGCAATCATACTGTTCGTAATACTTTTTTAGCATATCATTCTCCTTATCTTTATTGGCTTCAACCGCTTTTCGGTCTATAGCCCAAATTTCTCATTATATACAGTATAATATATATTCGAATTTATTTCAAGCGAAAAACAAAAAAAATATTGCTTTCTTTAGAAATAAAAAAACAGCAATATTTTCCCAAGCCTGCGTGTTATTGTTGACCTTAGCATAAAAAAGGTGTATACTTATTTTATCTAAAGCATTTGCGAGGAATAAAATTATGGATAAGAAAACCGTAATAAAAGCAATTGAAGAACACAAGATAGTCGTTATTTTGCGCGGTCTTGACAAAGATCAACTTTTTAACACAGTAACTGCCATAAGAAAGGGTGGTATCAAGTGCTGTGAAGTAACGTACGATGCGCGCGGAATAATCTCGGACGAAGAAACTGCAAGCAATATCCGCATGCTCGTAGACTCCTTCCCCGATATGCATATCGGCGCAGGAACCGTGCTTACCGAAAAACAGGTAGAGCTTACCGCTTACGCAGGCGGAGAGTTTATCATCTCTCCCGACGTTAACCCTGCCGTTATCAAAAAGACTGTTGCAATGAACCTCGTTTCCATGCCCGGCGCGCTCACTCCCTCGGAATGTACGCTTGCGCACAGAAGTGGAGCTGACTTTATCAAGCTTTTTCCCAACAGCGAAATGAAGCCCTCTTATCTTAAGGCAATCTCCGCTCCCCTTTCCCATCTTAAGTTTATAGCGGTGGGCGGTGTTAACGAAAACAACCTTGCTTCCTATATAAAAGCAGGCGCCGTGGGAATAGGCGTTTCAAGTGCCATAATAGACAAAAAGATTATCGAAAGCGGAAAGTACGAAGAGCTTACCGCACTTGCCAAAAAGTATACCGACGCGCTCAAGGCGTGCGAAAAATAGCAATACGTATACGTAAAAACTTTACAAACCAATAAAAAAAGAGCAGAAGTAAGGCCCTAAAAAACCTATACTTTTGCTCTTGTTTTTTTTGTATCGTCAACTGCATTTTATTGCAATTTTTCACTGACAAATTAACGAAAGCACCTACTAATGCGGTGTCAGATGCCCGGTTCTACGGTTATAACCAAGTAGTATTTTTCGTCGATTTCCTTCACCTTTTCGGTCACGTACTCAACGATCTCGCCTTTGGTCTTTTTGAAGCCGTACGGCACTAAAATATCAAACAGCACGTTTGTACGGTTTTCTCCAAATACCATTCTAAAATCGTGAATGGACAAGCTTTCGTCAATTTCTTTTACGATGCTTACCACCTTTCCCTTCATTTCGTTAACTCTCTCGTCGTCGGTTACGATGGGGTCTAAGTGTCCTGTAAACACAATTCCTTCGTCTTGTATAAATTCCTTTTCAATAAGGTCGACAAGCTCGTGCGAATGGAGAACGTCCACGTTTGCATCCACCTCTATGTGCGCGGAAGCAAAGTACGTGCTTGGTCCAAAGTTATACACAAGCAGGTCGTGCACTCCAAGCACTCCGTCGTAAGAGCTTACCTTGTTTTTAATCTTTTCCACAAGCTTTTCGTCGGGCGCTTTACCAATAAGCATAGAGGTTACCTCTCTTAAGATCCCCACCGCCGAGTACCCAATAAACAGCGCCACCAACACTCCTGCATAACCGTCGAGCTGAAAGCCGGTAAAGTAGGTTATCACGTAGCAGACAAGAACCGCGGAGGTGGAAACGCAATCGGTAAGACTGTCCATTGCCGAAGCTTTGAGTATGGTTGAGTCTATCTTTTTTGCTACCGCTCTATAATATATGAACAGTCCGATTTTTACCGCGATAGAAACCGCAAGCATAACGGGCACCCAAAACGTTATCACCAATATTTCAGGCGAAATGATCTTGTCAATAGATTCTCTTACCGTTTCAAAAGCCACGAAAAAGATTATGCATGCCACTATCATAGAAAACACGTATTCTATTCTGCCGTGACCGAACGGATGTTCCTTATCCGCAGGCTTTTCGGACAACTTAAAAGACAGAGTGGAAATAACGCTACTACCACAGTCCGTAAGGTTATTAACACCGTCCGCGGTAACCGACAACACGCCAAAGATCGCGCCTACCGCTATTTTCCCTACCGCCAAAAGCACGTTCACCACAATGCCCACGATGCCGGCAAGCTTTCCGTAAAATGCTCTGTTGTTCTTCTCTTTTTCCATTTTTTGCTCTCTTATAAAATACTTAATAAAGTCCCGCATTGTTTTTCTTATGCAAGAACTGTTTGTATTATACCAAATATATAAAGCCGTGTAAAGCATATTATCGAAAAACTTTGCTATAACGCAACACCCGTTTGATTTCGTAATGTCACGTAAAGCACAAGACAAAACACAAACAAAAGCCCGTTTTATTGGTTTTTGCTTGTGTTTTGTCGCGTTTTACCGCATACGTATTGCAGTTTTTTGCACTTTTCTACAATTAAAGCAAGTATTTACAATAATTTGATGATATAATATTCAAATAGTGTATTGCGTATTTTTGTTTATTTGCAATAACAAAACGCCAACCTTACTATCCGGATTGGCATTTTATCTTATATCATTTAACTGGAATATTATTCAACTTTAAATATTTCGTCTAATACTACGAATAAATCTTTTAGAGTGGGGGCGAGGTTGACGCGGTTTTTGTCTTCGCCTTTTACGCCTGCGCGCTTAAGATAGTACGCAAAGTGCTTGCGCATATTGGCTACGATATAATGCTCGTTGTCAAAATACTGTTGCATATACCTTATATGTTTTTTTATTAGCGGATAAATCTCTTCCTCTTCACCGCCGTTTATTACGGAAAAAATATCGGCATGCCCGATTGCGCCCCTTCCTATCATAAGCCCATCCGCGCCTTTGTATCTATCCAAATTATGCTCGTTTATATCTCCGCTTACGGTAAGGGGGATATTTAGTAGGGGCTTTAGCGAAAGTACCGCCTCTACGTTACTCTCGCCACGGTAGAGCTGTTCGGTAGTTCTGCCGTGCACGGTAACCATATCTGCTCCGCTTTCTTGCATAACGTGAGCAAACTCTTTGCTCGTGTTTTCACTCCAGCCGAGTCTGAACTTTGCGGTAACGGGACGGGACGTTGCCTTTTTACACGCTTCCACAATCTTTCCGGCTCTGACGGGATCTTTCATAAGGGCGCTACCCTCGCCTTGCTTTGTTACCTTGGGCACGGGACAGCCCATATTTATATCTATAATATCAAACGAGTCAAGATCGCGACACTGCGATATAACCTTGTAAAACTCGTCGGGCTCTGAGCCGAAAAGCTGAACACAAGAAGGGGTTTCGCTATCTGCCGTTCTCAGCATTTCCACAGTCTTTTTTCCTTGGTACAAAAGCCCCTTAACGCTTATCATTTCAGTAACGGTAAGACCTACACCGTAGTCCTTACAAAGCTTTCTGAAAGCTACGTCACCATAGCCTGCCATAGGTGCTAAGATCAGATTATTATTTAGTTGTACGTTTGCTATTTTAAGCGACATTTTCTTTCCTTTTTACTGTTTTACGCAATACGTATGCATGTTTTATATGTTATCCGAAAGCTTATTAAGCTCGTTTCCTTCTTCTAACTTTACTGCCTTTCTTTCTATCTCTTTAAGCGTTTTATTAAGCTCGATCTCCGGGCTTTTTCCGCTTATTGCCACAAGAAAAACAACAGCGGTAAGAGCGGAAACAAGCTCGTTATTTTCAAGCGCTTTTGCTACCTTTTCTTTTAATACTTCCGCCGTCACGTTTGCTCCGTACTTGTTTGCTTTTTTGATAAACTTTTCACTTGCAAGAAGAGCGGGGAAGGTGTCGGGGATACGGTCTATCTGCTCTTTTAAGAGCGCATAATGCTTTTCCTTAGCTTTAGCTTTCTCCCAAAATCCAAGAGCTTCCGCCTCGTCGTTCGCCTTGTTTTCGCCAAAAATATGTGTGTGGCGTGAAACTAATTTTTCGCACACTCCGCTGATTACGTCGTTGAAATTATACTCACCCTCACGCTGAGCCATATCGCAATGGAACACCACTTGAAGCAATACGTCGCCCATTTCTTCTATCATATTATCTATATCTTTTTTATCTATTGCATCCACAGCCTCATACGCTTCCTCGAGCATATTTTCTCTGATGCTTTCGTGCGTTTGAACCTTATCCCAAGGACATCCGTCAGGCGCGGTAAGACGGCGCATAACGCGCATAAGATCGTTAATTTCAAAGCGTTTCTTTTTTGTAAAGTCGGCTTGAGCAGGAATAAAGAGCGAAGCGAGCTTGTACTTCTTTTCCCTGTCTATCTCATATAAAGGAAGAGTTTTGCTCTCCTTTCCGTCACTAAGCGTTACCTGCGTTTCGCCATCGTAATAGTCGAGCAGACAAAGCTTGAGATCGCACGCAACAGCCTTGCCGTCTATATCGTAAAAAACGTGAGGAACAGCCGTATCAAAATACGTATGCTCGTTTACGTCGTACGCAGACATGGAAATAAGAGAAGAGCCCTGCGCTCTGCCACGGTTTTCCGCAACTCCGGCAACTACGGTAACTTGAGTCTTTTGTTCCAAAATCCTGCCTACGTTATCGCCAAAACCATCACCGACAACCGCAAACACTACTTTTTCTCCGCTCTGCTCTTTTTTTAGAAGGTGATCTGCAATAAGACTGTCCATTTCTTCATACGAAGAGGCGGAAGCAAAAAGTTCACTCGCACACTCGGTTGCAGTACGCATTTTAGCGCGAGAAAAAACGTAAGATGCTTCTTTTATTGCCTTTTTTCCTCTTGCGGTAACGTCGCCTTGCTGTATGCCCATTCCAACTATTGTAATCATATGCCTTTTCTCCAATAACTTATTTCGCTACAAGTATAACACACTTAGAAAATATTTACAAGAATTTTAAGCAATGTTTGTGCATAAAGCAAAAACTTTAGCACATACTAAAGTCACAAGGAGGAAAGAATATGACTAAACTTAACAGCGGTGAAATCGCTCCTAAGACCGCAACTTATAACGTAGTTGCTTCTAACGGTAAGGTTGTAAATACCGTAAAGGTCAATAAGGGCGACAGAATGCCACCCACACAGAAAGCGGACTATCATTTCGAACTTTCTAAGTAAGTTAAAACAACTTACTCTTTGACAAAAGAGAGAGTGCTGTATTAAGCGCTCTCTCTTTTTGTGGTGGGCAGGCCCAGTACGCAGGCGTACAGCCACTATAGTGCTTTAACTTAGTAAAACAAAATCCTCTATCATTAGTTCTCCCACTCCGACGTCATTGCGAGCCGTTAAAAGCGGCGTGGCAATCTCATAAGCGTGACGGTACGCAGGCGTACAGCCACTATAGTGCTTTGACTAAAGATAAATAATTAGCTATTGTTAGTTATTCTGAACGTCTACGTTGGCGCGAAGGCGCGCTCCCTTTACTGTACTTTAACTTAGTAAAACAATCTAACGTCACGTTTATCGCAATGACGTAAGTATTAAAAATTTTAGAAATAAATTTTTTCTAAGATTTCGGGAATAGC
>JAGAPA010000091.1 GCA_017623455.1 Clostridia bacterium
TGGAGAGGGGTATATTTATTTTAATGGAGGATATAGAATGTTAAATCGAGAGTTGCTGATTAAGTATTTTATAGATAAAGCAAAACCATTGTCGTTAGAATATGATGAGCAAAAGAAAATAGCTATCGATTTGAATTTAGGTGATTATTTTACGGAAGATATTGCTAATGATTGGTTTACAGAGGAGATTAGCGATTTAAGAGAATTGTCTAAGAATAAAATTGTTACAGAAAAAGCTGTAGAGCTGTATGCGAAAATTGATTCAAATTTTATTGAGGTTTCTTCAAATGATAAGATTTATAGTAAAATTTGGACATTAAAAGGAATGAAAGAGCATATTTTTTGGCAACAGCAAAGAGAGTTAGCAAAGCAATTTATAAAAGAACTTGGTGTAAATGAAGATGATTGTTTTACTACTTTCTCAAAATTTCCTGACGATCTTCTAAATAAAAACTAACCTAAAACAAAAAGGGAAGCTCGAAACGTAAAAAATCTCGGGCTTCTTTTTTAAGTTTTTTCCCTCTTGTCATTGCGAGGAGCAAAGCGACGTGGCAATCTCAACCTCGCGAGCAAGCTTAAAGCTTGACCTGTTATTGTTTTTTAACATCGTAAGTACTCAACTTCTCTCCAATAGGGAGTGCGCTATTGGATCTCAACCGCTTAACAGGAGATTGCCACGGTTATCGGTACAACCTCGCAATGACAAATAGCAGACATGTTCGCCCCCGTGTTATTTACCAAAGCAAACACTCAACACTGTGGATTTTTCATATTGGGAGCACTCCTGAGCGCTGGTCAGTTATTAACTGACCGGATAGTTTTAACATTGCACTTGTGTTCATTTTGTTGCAAAATCTCGCATACGTATATAAGATTATGTGCAATTTTTATACAGTCTTGACAATAATTCAAAATTGTGATAGAATATTATTAATTTGGAAATATGTTTATATTAAAGGGGTACGAAGATTATTGATTATTGGAAAAGGTGTAAGAGATGGATAAAAAAAGATTCAATTCTGTTTTTCTAAGTATGATACTGGTGGTATGTGTGCTGTTTTGCGCGTGTTCAGTTGAACATTGTAATATCTGGTATGATTATAATTTTGGTAATTTACCAAAGTTTTATTATGCTGATGATAAACAGTCGTCCAATAACACATTGGCGTTGAAATATAATAATGAAGCATATGTGTCATCTAATGATTGTAATATTTTAATTGTGTTAGAAACGAAAACTTATGAAAATATAGGGTATATCCAAGGTAGTTTTATAGGTTCAATTGTAATGGGTTCATATGTTTTGTACGTGCATACTGAAGATACCAATAAAGATTTTATTGTGCAATGCGCTAACACAAATAAAGATCCAATGACGGTGTATGTTAAAGAAGAAATAGTGGAGAGATTGTTTAATACGCCAATAAAAAGTATTGAGGATACGGAGCTGACGGAAATTATATGTATTAATGATCTTAAGGATCAAAAAGTACAAGCGCCGAAGTCTGTTCAGCAATTGTCTTGTAGTTTGCATTTGAACGAAAATTATGATTTTGTCAACGGCATCATACTTTATAGCGCTATATATTATAAAGACGAAGTTTTGTATCTGCAGGTCTTTGACGTGCAAACTTACACTTATAGCTATTATACTGTCAAATCTCAGTATTATAGTTTCTTTGGTTTTTGAGGAGAGAATGGGGAAAGCATATGGGGAAAGAATATATAAGTTTTTTTATTAATAATTTCATAAGGGAACAGAATAAAGAAAGGGTTCGTTATGAGTTTGAGTCGTTGAAAAAGCGCAATAAAGTGATGGGGCGTTTTTGCCACAATGCAATTGAGATTTTAAGAAAAGATAGAATTATATGCAGATCGAAAAAGCAATACCATTTTAAGGATGAGCAATTAAAACAAGAAGTTTTGCTTATCGATATGACTAATCATATTGAAGGGTTAATATGCTCGTTAGACAATGCTTTACAAATAGCTGAAAATGAGTATATGTCAACCTTAATAATAGGCAAGGATTTTGCTTATATAAAGGAAGAAGTGTCTGATAGCGATTGGAATATTTATTTGTTAAAAACTTAAACAGAGCAACCAAGTATTTCCATTTTCGACTCGGGTAAAATTATTGCTTTTAGGTTGTAAAGGAGAAAATAATGATTAAAAAATACGAAAAACAAATTTTGGAAGCGTATTTGGGTTTACCTTACAGAAAATTATTAATGCATCAGTTTGAAATGGAGGAAGATTATATTGCAGGACACGTTTCAAGATTTCTTCATGGGGAAAGATTTGAAGAAGAGTTTGTTCCTTTCTCGGATTATGAATTGTCGGTGATCAATCCGCTGATCGAAGCAAACAAAGATAATGTCGAGGGCAAGGAATTAATAACTGCAGTTTTAATAACGGAAGCTGTGTGTAATATAATGAATAAGTATAAAAAAACAGGGAAATAGGGGAAAAGCGCGTAAAAATGCTTGCTTTTTAAAAAGCCTTATGATATAATCTATCGTGCCTATGTATGCGTAGGCATCCTTTCTCTTGCGTAGGGCAAGGGACATTAAGACCAAAAGGAGGTAAAAAATATGAACAAGTACGAAGTTCTTTACATCATCGATGCAAGTGCGGACGATGCAACCAAGGAAGCTCAGATTGCAAAATACAGCGACCTTGTAACTGCTGCCGGCGGTACTGTTGACGCGATTGATAAGTGGGGTATCAAGAAGTTTGCATATCCTATGGAATTCAAGAACGAAGGTTACTATGTTTTGATGACGTTCTCGGCGCCTGCTGATCTTCCCGCAGAAATGGAAAGACAGATGAGAATTTCCGAATTCGTTATCAGATATTTGGTTATCAGAAAGTAATCAATAGTAACAAGAATTTCCAAAAAAAAGAGGTAAACTATGAACAAATGTATTTTTGTCGGTAATTTGACCAGAGATCCCGAGTTCACTCAGACAGGTAGCGGAGTATCGCTTTGCCGTTTCTCTATCGCAGTAAGCCGTAGCTTCAAGCGCGAAGGCGAGCCCGATGCTGACTTTTTCAACATCGTAACCTGGAGAGGTCTTGCGGACAATTGTCATAAATATTTGAGCAAAGGAAGTAAGGTTTGCGTAATTGGTTCTATGCAAAACCGTACTTATGACGACAGAGAAGGCAACAAGAGATTTACCAGCGACGTTATTGCAGATGAAGTAGAGTTTGTCGGATCCAGAACAGCTACCGCTCCCACAGAGCAATCCGCTGCCCCCGCTCCTAAGACTTCTTCCAAAGCAAGCATTAACGATCCTCTCGGTGATCCCCTTGACGGCGAGTTGCCCTTCTAATCAATTTTTTTAAGAGGTGTTTAATATGGATAAGAAGCAAAATTTCAAAAATGCTAATGCCGATATGGACGATAAGAGCAAAAAAGTTCGCAGAGCTCCCAAGAAAAAGGTTTGCGCTTTCTGCTCCGAGAAGAACGCGGTAATCGATTATAAGGACGTAGCAAAGCTTAAGAGATTTGTTACCGAAAAGGGTAAGATTATCCCCAGACGTGCATCCGGTGTTTGCGCTTGCCATCAGAGAGATTTGCAGAACGCAATCAAGAGAGCAAGATTTATCGGACTTCTTCCTTTCAAGGGAGAATAATAACGGTTGCTGCGTAAAAAACGTGGCAAACTTAACAAGTAAAACAAAAACACTCTGCAAACTAACTGCAGGGTGTTTTTTTGTTTTTTATTGACAAAAAGAGTTTTTTATGTTATATATATTGTATTTTTATATAGGAGTCTTGATCATGATATTCAATATAAAGGATTTTGGGGCCGTCGCGGACGGCAAGACCTTGAACACAACGGCAATACAAAATACGATAGATGCTTGCTTTGAAAACGGCGGCGGACAGGTGCTCGCTTCCGGCGGCGTTTACCTGACGGGAAAATTGGTGATGAAAAGCAATGTAGAGCTTCATATATCCGAGGGAGCTGTTTTGCTTGGCTCTCCTGATTATGACGATTATCCCGAAGCGGAAACGACCCATGTTGATACCAAAATGCTTCCTCGTGAAAGAAACGCCTGTCTTGTTTTTGCCGAATGCTGTAAAAACATATCTATTACGGGAATGGGAACGATAGATTGCAACGGGCGGTATTTTGTCGAACCTCGTGAAAACGTAACAAAAAAGCATACTTGTACTTACCGCCGTATTGAAACGCTTACTCCTCCGAGAGTCGTTTTCTTTACGGGGTGCGAAAATGTAAAGATAGAAGATATCACGATGATAAATCAGCCTGCGGGTTGGTCTTATTGGATACACGATTGCGCTTACGTAACCTTTAATAAAGTAAAAATACTCGCTGACGTTCATTATCCGAATAACGATGGAATTCATATCAACTGCAGTCACGACGTTAGTATTTCGAATTGCTTTATTACCTGCGGAGACGACTGTATCGTTGTAAGAGCGAACAGTATATCTCTTGAAAAAGATACGCCGTGTGAAAGAGTGTGCGTTTCAAACTGTACGCTGACGAGCTATACGAACGGTGTCCGTATTGGCTGGATAAATGACGGTACGATAAGAAATTGCGTGTTTTCAAATATTGTGATAACGGATTCAAATAACGGAATAGGTATAAATCTTCCATACAGAGTCAGACAAAGCGGAAATGTTAGGGTGTTTGATCCGAGCAATCCTATCTCTACCGACGTGGGCAGAGAGGAAACATTGATAGAAAATATACTTTTTGAGAATGTTATAATGAATAACATATACTACAGACCGATATCTGTATCTGTTGATGAAAACTTAAGCATTCATTGTAAGGGTATCAATAATATTCGATTTTCAAATCTTCATGCCACTGCGCTAAAATACCCAAGCTTTGTCGGAAGACAGGAAACGCCAATCGGAAATATTTTCTTTTATAATTGTTCGTTTTCCGTCAAAGACGAAATTGACGGAGAAAAAAGTGAAAAACCCGATATGATACAAAAATATGCGGACAAGGTTCATTTTATCAATACGGAGTTTATTTAAGATTATAAACAAGGAGAAAGATCAATAAACGAAAAAAAGGCTGTACGTTCCACAAAACGAGTAGCATGCAAGAATCACCGCGCTTCTCCCCTTTAAAGGCGAGTAATTTACCTATCTGTTATAAGACAAAATAATCCAAAGCGAAAGTTACAAAAACTTTAAGCCTTAGGCATATTAAATTTTATAACAAAAAAACAAGCTAAATAAAAAATATTTTTAAGCACTCTGCAACAAATAGCAGGGTGCTTTTTTATTACTTACAATATGTTCCACAAAAAGTTAAAACACACCTAAACTTAGATGTTTTGATCCGTATTGAAAGTGTCTGACATTTGGGAAAATTTTGTTGTTGATGAATGATTTTAAAAGGTTGATTAGTTTTACATATTTTTTGACGAATTTTACATATTATTTTCTAAAAAACTATGATATAATAAAATTATTAAGTAAAGCAAATAGTAAAGGAGAAAATAAATGGCAAAAATTACGGTAGATTTTACAAAAACAATAGGTAAGGTTAAGCCTATGCACGCGGTAAATAACGGCCCTATTCGTCCGGCAAGAATGTTTCCAAAGGCCGGCAACTTCGAAAGCTATAAAGCTCTTTGTTTGCCATACGCTAGAAACCACGACGCGGCGTTTTGCGCTTCGTACGGTGGAGAACACACCGTTGATATCAATGCGATTTTTCCCAATTTCGATGCTGATCCATACAATCCCGACTCATACGATTTTGCTTGCACGGATAAGTATACTCAGGATATTTTGGATGCGGGTACTAAGGTTTTTTATAGATTAGGAAACAAGATTGACCACAGAGTAAAAAAGTACGATTCTCTTCCACCTAAGGACTATAAAAAGTGGGCGGTAATTTGTGAGCATATTATCAAGCACTATAACGAAGGTTGGGCAAACGGCTTTTTCCACAATATCGAGTATTGGGAAATTTGGAACGAGCCCGAAAACGGAGCAGAGTGTTGGTACGCACCTTTCGACGACTTTTTGCCTTTTTACGTGACGGCAGCAAAGCACCTTAAAGATAAGTTCCCTAGCCTGAAAATCGGTGGACCTGCGTTTGCAACCTATGGTATTATTAGTGACCTTATGCCACGTTTTCTTGCATACGTACGCGACAATAACGCACCATTGGACTTCTTCTCTTGGCATCTGTACCGTCCTAACACCGAAATTTACGAAGAAAAAATCAATGCGGTAAGACAAGCCTTGGATAGCTATGGCTTTACGCAAACAGAGAGCATTCTCAACGAGTGGAACTACGTCATAAATTGGCACGATGGATTATACGAATCAAAAAAACAACTCGTAGGAATAAAGGGAGCAGTTTTCTATCTTGCAACTATGATTACGGGACAGAACAATCCGCTTGATATGTTGATGTATTACGATGCCAGACCTACAACGCTTAACGGAATATTCGACATCCGTACTTACGACCACCTAAAAGGTTATTATGCGTTCTGGTTGTTCTCTCAGGTTTATCAGTTAGGAACCCAAACGGAAGGAAAGAGCAACGATAAGGAAGTTTACGTGTTATCTGCAGTTGGTGAAGACAAGCAGGGAATTCTTATAACCTACTTTACCAACAACGAAAAGGCGAGCAGAAAGAAAATAAAGTTGAACGTAAACGGTGGACGTGCTTCTTATGAACTTCTCGCTCTTGACAAAACTCACGATGCGCAAATCGTAGGTATTGTCGAGATTAAAGACGGCGTAGCGGAACTTTCAATCAAGCCAAACTCTGCTATCTATTTGAGATAAAAATAAAGATTATATAATTTAAATAACAAAAAAACAAAATAAAAAATATTTTTAAGCACTCTGCGAACTAACTGCAGGGTGTTTTTTTGTAGAGGATGTTGTAAAAAGTGGCATACGTTATGGGGATTTTATGACAATTACTTGCGAGGAGCTGTAATAGTTTTTTTGAGTGTAACCTTGGTTATTATTGTACGGGTTGCGTAAAAATTATAGCCGAAGCAACGATAGTTAGGTTTACGTACTGTCTGTTATTTGTGCCGGACAACGGAAAATACGTTCCGACGTTTGGAGGAGTTGACAAAAGTGGTAATTTATGCTAAAATACTGTTAAAGACAGGAATGGAATAAATACGTCTTAGGGGTGCAGATTTGAGGGCGGAGGTAAAAAAAGTTTTTGAAGCAATCAAAGTGTCTGCAAAAAAACGCAGTTGTATTGTGGGAAAACTAACAAACGCTACCGCAAAAATAAAATGGGGTACTTGTGGAGAATATGAGAAACGTTGCATTTTTAATTAAGCCGTCTTCATCTGCTTGCAATATGAGTTGCAAGTATTGTTTTTATGCTGACGTTTCAAATAACAGAGAAGTTAAATATTATGGAAATATGAGTGAAGAAGTGCTTGAAAATCTTGTTAAACGAGCATTTGATAGTGCAACGGAATCCGTAACCTTTTCCTTTCAGGGTGGAGAACCAACGCTTGTTGGGCTTGATTTTTATAAAAAATTATTGAGCTTACAAAAACAATATAATAAGCGTAACGTGGTTGTTAATAACACTATTCAGACAAATGGCTATGAAATAGATGAGGCGTGGGCGATTTTTCTTGCAAAAAATGATTTTTTGGTAGGATTGTCAATGGACGGTGTTGCCGAAATTCACGATAAATTTCGGCTGAATTCATTAGGTGACGCAACTTTTAACCGTGTAAAAAACACGGCGTGCTTATTTGAAAGGTACAACGTTAAGTTTAACGTGTTATGCGTGGTAACGGAGCAAACGGCAGAACGTGCCGTAGAAGTTTACGACGAGCTGAAACGGTATGGATATATTCAGTTTATTCCTTGTCTTGACAGATTGGACGGAGAAAAGCGTGAATATTCGTTGTCAAACGAAACGTATGCAAAATTTTTGATAGAAACGTTTAACCGCTATTATGCAGACTTTATAAAAGGAAAGCCAGTAAGCGTAAGAAATTTTGATAATTACGTGATGATGCTTTTAGGTCAACCGCCCGAGAACTGTGCAATGAGAGGCAGGTGCACGCCAATGTTGGTAGTAGAGGGGGACGGCTCGGTTTACCCTTGTGACTTTTACGTCTTAGACGAGTGGAAGCTGGGGGATATAACTCAAAATTCAATAGAAGAGCTGTTGAGCAATGCCAAAGCGTATAGGTTTGAGCAACAATCGTGTAGCCGAGGCTCAGAATGTATAAAATGTAAATACTTTGCCTTGTGTGGTGGTGGATGCAGAAGAGAGTGCGAGCCGATTGCAGACAAAGGAACTCTTAAAACCGTCTACTGCGAGGCGTATTGTAGGTTCTTTGATGCTTGCATTGATAAGATGGTTGATATGGCAAAAAAGATTAAAACTATGAGAAGTAATAGATATTGAGAGGAGAGGGTTATGAAGAAGCAAGTTGTTTTTATAATGGTGGACACCCAAAGTGCGGATATGCTGGGGTGTTATGGCAACGAACACTTGAAAACACCAAATTTGGATAATTTAGCGAGCGAGGGAGTTGTTTATGACAAAGCCTACACTTGTCAGCCCGTATGCGGACCAGCAAGAAGTGCGATATTTACCGGATTATATCCCCATTCAAACGGGGCTTGGACTAATAGCGTGGCTTTGAGCGATAACGTAAAAACCATAGGTCAGCGACTTAGGGATAATGGATTTAAGACTGCGTACGTTGGTAAATGGCATCTTGACGGTGGAGATTATTTTGGAACGGGTAAATGTCCGGATGGATGGGATGAACGGTATTGGTATGATATGAAACGCTATTTGGACGAGCTTACACCTGAAGAGCGAGTAAAATCCAGACGTAGTTCACTAATGAAAACGGAGGGCGTATCGGAGGAATTTACTTATGGGCATAGGTGTTCAAACAGGGCGATTTCATATATAGAGAACAATAAAGACGATGACTTTTTGTTGGTTCTTTCCTATGACGAACCACACGGGCCTTACCTTTGCCCTCAGCCATATGCGTCAATGTATGACGATTACGTAGAGGAGAAACGACCTAACGTGTTTGATACGCTGGAAAGCAAACCGATACATCAGCAAGTGTGGGCGGGAGCAAGAAGATTTATGGACAGAAATGCCGTTGATCCAACCGATAGGCTTTTGTATTCTTGTAACTCATTCGTTGATTACGAAATAGGCAGAGTTACGGAAAAAATAAAAGAACTGCTCCCCGATGCCCTAATTATTTATACGTCCGATCACGGTGATATGCGAAATTCGCATTGTCTTGCGGCTAAAGGCCCTGCACCGTATGATGAAATAACGAGGATTCCATTTATTGTGAGCGGTAAAAACGTTAGGAAGAACTGTCGTTATTCTTATCCTATTTCGCATATAGACATAGTGCCTACTATTATGGAATATATGGGCTTGGAAAAACCGCAATGGTCAGAAGGAAACAGCATCCTAAAAACCTTTACTCAACCTGAAGAGAAAGTAAACGATGCAATATTTATTGAGTTTGGACGTTACGAGATTGACCACGATGGGTTTGGTGGATTTCAGCCTATGCGTTGTGTGTTCGACGGACGGTATAAACTATGTGTAAACCTCTTGTCTACCGATGAATTATACGACCTTCAAGAAGATCCGTACGAAAATCAAAACCTTATTGAGTGCGAAAAACTTAGCGAAATCAGAAACGCTCTGCACGATAGGCTCTTGGAGTGGATGAACCAGACCAGAGATCCGTTTAGAGGGTATTATTGGAGGCAAAGACCTTGGCGTAACGATGATTTTAAGCCTACTTGGAAGTATACGGGATATACAAGACAACGAGAAAACGAAGAGTACGAACCAAGACAACTTGATTATGATACCGGTATAGAAATGGAGGAAGCAACCAGAATAAAAAATTAGTCGCATAAATCATATGTAACTATATTGCAAAAATTATTGAGATTGATTGTTCCTGTTTCGCTTGATATTTTTGCAATCAACGTGTTAAAAAAACTGAAAAAATGCTCGGTAATACGTTTGCCGAGCGTTTTTTGCTAAAACGGTGTGTTCAAGTGATGATTGAGTTTGGGTGTGAAAATAAAAGAATAAATGGTTGATATTTTTATGGAAAACTAGTATAATGGGATTTGTTGATAGAAGTAATTAATAGGAGTGAAAATGATGTTGAAAAGCAAAGTCGAAATAAGAAATGGTAATCCTTGCTTGTGCATTGATGGTAAGCAGATGAACGCTATGGCGTATACTACTTATTTCCCGGAGAGGAACTGCTATCAAGATTTTATTGATGCAGGGTATAGAATTTTCTTTATGAACGTGTCCTTTACAACTCTGCCAATAAACCCAATTACCGAATTTTCCCCTTTTCACGTGGGAGTATTTGAAGACCCTAATAAAGAGGACTATACAGAATTTGAGGAGTATATTTACGAAATTTTGCACGAGTGTCCCGATGCAATCATTTTTCCGAGAATTAACGTTAGTATGCCGAAATGGTGGGTGGACGCACATCCCAACGACGTTTATATCACGGATAAAGGAGCGTCGCGAGAAGTGATGTTCTCTGAGGCGTTTAGAAAAGACGGAGCGGAAATGCTTGTCAAGATTGTTAATCATATCAAAAATTCGGACTATGCACACCGAGTGGGAGGCTGGATGCTTTGCGGTAGCTCCACGCAAGAATGGATGTATCGCAATTGCAACGGAGATCTTGGGGTGGGAGCAAAAGAGCCTTATAGACGTTGGGTAAAAGAAACCTACGGTATTGATAATGCTGTTTTGCCAAGCAGAGAGGAATACGTCTACACGGGAAAAGTGTGTCAGGAATCGGAAAACGCAAAGAGATACGCCATATTTTGCAATTTAGCGATGGCAAAAACTCTCGATATTTTTGCCGAAACGGTAAAAAAGGAAACAAACTATGAACAGGTGGTTGGCTCGTTTTATGGATATACGTTGCAAACACATCACGTATTATTAGGTTCACACGCATTACGAGCACTTGTAGATTCTCCCAACTTAGATTTCTTTTCATCCCCCAACTCTTATACAAATAACAGAGCTTTTGGTATGGATTGGGCAGATATGATGCCGGTAGATTCAATAAAAAGACACGGAAAACTTTGCTTTATCGAATGTGATATTCGTACCTATCTTACAACGAGTATACAAGAAGCTCGTCCCGATGAGTATCCCAAAGATATATACCCAATGAAAAACGGAGTATCAGTTTGGGCAGGACCTCCCACGCCTAATTTGTCTAGGGAAGCTTTACGTAAATGCTTTGCTCATCAGATAACGAAAGCGTCTGCAATATGGTGGTTTGATATGTGGGGTGGTTGGTATAAAGATCCGCTTCTTATGAGCGAGCTTGCTCAAATGAAAAAAATCTACGATAGAGATATCATTTCAAACAAGACCAACGTGCTTTGCCCCGACGTAGTGTTTTTCGCAGATGAGCAAAGTTGTGCGAATACGTTTACAGGCTCTCCCTGCATTTGTATTTCGGAAACAGTCACGGCAATGGGTAAAACGGGCGTTCCTTTCGATTCTTGTATGGTAGAAGATGCTAAGTCTGTTTTGCAAAACTACAAGGTAGCAGTTTTCCCGTTTTCATTACCATCAGAAGATGGCAAACGAGCAATGGAGCTTTGCGAGAGTATGGGAATTCCATATTTGCGCGCAACAGTTGGTCATTACAAGTTTACGGTAGATGAATTAATTGAGTTTTATAAAGCAAACGGTGTGCATTTTTATAGCGAAGAACAAGACGTAGTGTACGTGGGTAACGGCTATGTTGGACTTCACTCTGCCGTTGGTGGAAAGAAAAGGTTGCGACTACCTTGCGCTTATACCGTATCGTTAGTATATGGCACGCAATTTAATAATCAAACCACCGACTGCATAGAATTTGAATTAAAGGAAAACGCCACAGCACTTTTCTTAATTTCTTGATTTTGGATATAACGAAAGGCTGTTGTGTAAATCAAACTGCAATCAACGCAGGGTGTTTTTATATGAGATAAAAAATAAATATTATATAACCTAAATGGCAAAAAACCGCAATACGTATTGATTTTTTTTGTCAAATGGATAACTATCCCGTATTAAAGATATGTTCCTAAAAACGGAAACGCACCTACTAAAGTTAAGCAAACTTTAGTAGGTGCGTGGTTTTTTATGATGAAATATATATCGAATAGGGAAGTAAAAGTCTCATAGCTTTTTTATTACAGCAGACACAATAAAAACGGTTTATTGCAGGCTGGTATTGCAAACGTACTCGTGCTTGCTAAACGCAAATTTAGCAATGTTGCTTTTTGTATTGCATCGGGGTGACTCCCGTATGTTTTTTGAAAATTGACACAAAGTGAGAACTGTCGCAAAAGCCACAAATGTATCCTGTCTCGGTTACCGTGTGTGTTTTCAACAACGACAAGGATTTTGATATTCGGTATTGGTTTAAGTATTCATGGATTGGAATGCCGAGCTCTTTTTTGAAGATGCGAGAAAGAAAGGAGGTGCTGACGTCCAATTCCGTTGCTATTTTCGTAATAGTAACGTCTTCTGCATAGTGTTTTTCGATATAGCGGATGATTTGTAAGGTGCGTAGGGAAAAATCGGAACGTGCAACGCTTGTCGGGTTTTGGTACAACGTATACAGCATGGAAAGAAATTCTATCACCTTGGCGTAAGCTAAATAGGTTTCTTCTTTTTTAAGTGCTGTTTCTATTTCCTCGCATAACCTCAATATTTCCTTTTCTTTTTCAGGGGAAGGGTGCAAAAAAGAATCTGCGTGTGTGGTTAAATCGATCAGACGGTCGATTAAAAGATTGCCGTCAGGGATTGCGGAAAGAGCATCACGTCCAATATCAAACTGATAATAGTTGATATGCATTTGTTTTGTAATCTGTCCGTAATGCATTTTCATGGGAGGCAGGAGGCAAACGTCTCCGTATACAGGATAATGGAGGATATCATCAGAAAACACCGAAAATGATCCTTCCATAAAAACGTTGATTTTGAGGTTGTTTCTCATAATAATGTTTTCCTTTTTCCACGCCCCTGCAAGAACATCCTTATCAAAATGAGAAAATTCGAGAATAGAATTCGCATTTGTGGATTTGAGAATTGGGCAACGTATCATATTATATATACCTTTTAGTTCATAATTTTGATATTATTGATAAAATATACTATCATTTTGGAGAAATATCGACTATCATTATATCAGAAACATGATGGTATGTCAAGGAGGAAATAAACGATGTCATATCAAGCTGAAGCAATGACGCAAAGAATAAAGCGTATTAAGCAGACCTATCTTGGATTAACAGTGCCCACAATAAAGGATTCTTATCACCCTAACAAATATAAATGCTACTGCTCGGGTGACCGATTGATAACGCTGGGGTATCTTCGTGGTTATGATAAGCACGCCGATGCACTGACAACTCGTATACGCACGTCTTATGCCGAGGCAGAGGAGCTGTACGAAACGAAGCCTGTGATTTATGACGATGAGCTTCTTCTCGGGCATCTTTATCTTCCCGAATATACCGAGGAGGAGCAGGCGGAATACGACGCACTCTGCGATAAGTTTTGTATGTCCGCTCACACCCTTTTAATGCGTCCGCCGAGAAAGGATCATATTTGCCTTGATTTTGACAAGCTCTTGTACCTGGGCGTAAACGGCTTGTGTAATGAAATTAAGGCAAAGCTGAAAGAGATCGATTTGAGTTGTGCCGATCTATATCCTGAAATGGAGAAGGTCAAGCGGTGGGAATTTTATCAGTGCTGTCTAATAGAACTCAACGCTGTATCCGATCTTGCGGCAAGATATGCCGATGAGGCACTTCGCTTAGCGGAGGAAAAGCCCGAGCCGAGGAAAAAAGAACTTATACGGCTTGGTAATGTATTGAAAAAGGTTCCCGATGAACCTGCAACTGATTTTTATGAAGCAGTGCAAAGCGTGCAGTTTTTTCTGTCTACGCTGTTCGGCCTTTACCCATTGGGCAGACCCGACCGTTATTTATATTCGTACTATGAAAAGGATATAAAAAGCGGAAAACTGACAAAGGAATTTGCCCAAGAGCTGATTGATAATCTTTGCTTATACGTGTCGGATCGAGTATTCTCTCGTGCTGCTTGCGGTTTTATTGTGGGAGGCAAGGACGAGAATGGCGACCTTGTGGAAAACGACCTGACGTATATGTTTCTTACCGCCCTTGATCACTTAAAACTTCCGGATCCTAACGGGGCGTTGGCGGTCAATCGGGAAACGAGTGATACTCTGCTGGAATACTGTGCTGAAATTCTTTCACATGGAACAACACACCCCGCTTTTTACAATGACGATGCCATCGCATCGTCTCTTGTGAAGCATTACGGAGTAGATCCGGTCGATGCGGTGAATTATATCCATTCCACCTGTGCGGAGATTTCGGTCATCGGAAAATCCAAGGCTCACAGCACGCCGTTTCTTCTAGACCTTCCTAAATTTTTTGGTAAAATTGACGCAAGAAAAGATTTTTTCAAGCTTTGACGACTTGTACGACAGTTACGTAGATGCTCTGAAAGAGGGTGTAAAATTAAGGTCGTTGAGGTATGCCGTTCGGATTTTAGAGGGTGCTCGTATTGGAAATGAAGCGATGCGTATATGTACCTTGATTGATAACTGCATTGAGAGGGGAAAAAGCATTTATGAAGGTGGCGAAAAATATATGTTTGAACAGCCTATCTTCATCGGCTTTGCCACGGCGGTGGATTCGTTGATTACCATTCGGGAACTGGTTTATACGCAAAAAAAGTTTTCATTGGAGGACTTGACGCAAATCGTAGCGGATGATTTTAATGGAAACGAGTCCCTTCGTCAGTTTATCATCAATAAACTTCCTCACTACGGTAACGATGATCCCGTTGCCGACGGTATGGCGGCTCGGCTGGCTTGCTCTTTGCAGGATATTTTTAAGGGAAACGTTGTATTGTGGGATCACATGATGCCCGGAACGTTCAGTTATATCAATCACGCAACGGCAGGTGCTAAAATGGGTGCGACCTTTGATGGGCGAAAAGCCGGCACTTCTTATTCCGACGGTTGCAGTGCGGTACAGGGACGGGACGTAAACGGACCTACGGCAATGATTCTTTCCCTCACGTCGTGGAATCAGAGTGCACTTCTTGGCGGAATGGTCGTTAATATGAAATTCGGAAAAGAAAATCTGAGACGAAAAAAAGAAAGCTTTTTAGCAATGGTACGTGCCTTTATGGAACGGGGCGGTATTGAATTGCAGGTCAACGTGGTAGATAGAGCAACCCTTGAGGATGCTATAGTCCATCCGGAAAATCATAGAGATCTTATCGTTCGCATCGGAGGATACAGTGACTATTTCACTCGTCTTTCCTCTGTGCTTCAGCAGGAAATTATTGACAGGACGGAGTATTGATGATGCATTTTAACGTGAATGTCAACCTAAGCAAGGGATTCGTTAAAAATTACAGTCTTTCAGCACTAAAACCATAGAAAACTTAAGTTTTACCGTCACAGTCGGCAATACTGATGCTTTTCAATGTGCAGTGGACTACGTTTTTATTGCGTGTTTGCGGAAAGCGAGAGGGGATATGCCGTATGCGGACTTGAATTTTTTTGAAAAGTAATTACTGTCGTTAAATCCGCATTTTTGTGCAATTTCGGTAATAGACATATCGGGGGAGGAGCACAGTAGTTCTTGGGCTTGTTGTAGGCGAATAATGGAGATGTATTCAGATATGCACAACCCCGTATCTTGCTTAAAAACTCTTGACAAATGTTCGCAACTTACAAATAGTCTTGAGGCGAGATCGGTAAGTTTTATGTCTTGGCGGTAGTTTTCTTTGATATAAGCAATAGTTTTAGTGGTGTACGTATTGCCGGTATGCGCAGGCTCTTCCGAATCGTTATTGCGTGCTAAAAGAAAAAATAAAAGATTAACGCTGTGCAAAAGAACGTCATTAGAAAACTCATCGGGTGAAATGCTTTCTTTTTCTATATCGTTGAAAATTTCTATAATGCGTGCATAAGTTTTTTTGTTGCGGTAAACGTATAGCATTGACGGGAAATATCTTACGACAGAAACAGGGATATATGCGGAAGAGCAGTATATCAAGTGGCGGACAGATTTGTTTTCGTTGTACATTGTTTTGTGAATAACGCCTGCAGGAATTAAAACGATGTCACCTTTTTCGATATCGTACGTGTCATTGTCAATAAAGTACCTACAACTGCCTTTCTCTAAAAAGTAAATTTCGAAATGGTCGTGATAATGCTGAGAACCGATTTCGTGTTTTTCGGTGCATCTTTTCTCGTAATAAAAAATCTTTGATTCGATTTTCGTGGGTTTCATTTGCTCAGTTCCTTATAGTTTTATCTTTAATTATTTTACAGGAAAATATCAAAACAATCAAGAAAACAAGCATAATAAATCAAAATAGTTAAGGAAAAAAGTATTTTTTTGATATATAATAAACTTAGAATTATGCGTCTTGACGTGTAAATTAGCAAAAATTATACCACAACAGGAGAAAAAGCAATGAAAATCGGTATTTGCGGGGATGTTGGCAGAGCAATTCTTGCCAAAGAAATGGGCTATGATTATATCGAAGAAAACCTTTCAAGAATAGGTCAAATGACGGAGAGTGAGTTTGACAGTACGGTTAAAGGCTATGAGAAAGCCGATATGCCCGTATATTCGTTTAACGGGTATATTCCGAGACATATTGCTATTTATGAAAAATCGGCAATAGAAGAGATAAGAAAGTTTTCGCTTGTGGCGATTGAAAGAGCCTCGATTTTAGGTGGAAAAGTGTGCGTGTTGGGAAGCGGTGCTCAAAGAAAGATTCCGGAAGGAATGGATAGAGCGCTTGCTGAGGAGCGTTTTTTAGACGTTGTGCGCGTTTGCGGTGAGATTGCCGATAAAAAAGGAATAAAGATTGCCATAGAGCCACTTTCTAAGAACGAAACGAATTTTATAAATTTTGTTGAAGAGGGAGCGGATATAGCGAGAAAGAGCGGACTTAAAAACGTAGGAACGCTGGTAGACTTTTTCCACTTCTTTATGAATAACGACACAAAAGAGAGTTTGTTATCTTCAAAAGACGTGCTTTTCCACACACATATTGCCCGCCCCAACCCCGATAGGTTGATGCCCATAGAAGAAGATTTGCCAACCTTGAAAAAGTGGGCTGATACGTTAAAAGAGATGAATTATAAGGGCGCAATTTCGGTAGAGGCAATATTTATGGACAAGTTTGAGAGCATGGTAAAGGAAAGAACGAAATACCTTCAGATTTTCAGGAGCGTATAATCGTAATAAAATAAATTAAATTCAAAAGCAAACAAAACTTTTTACTTTGGGGTTTTGTTGAATTTATGATAAAAAAATAGTTAATATTTTAACCACTCTGCAATTAAAAAACAGAGTGGTTTTATAAGAATACACCCCTAAAAGTGTTTAACTTTTTGGGGTGCGTTTTATTTTGCGGTTTTATTATTGTAGTATTTTAGTCGCTTGATTTTTCATTTCTGTACTGTAATGGGGAAACTCCGTATTCTTGCTTAAACGATCGTAGAAAATGGGAAAGATTATTATAACCGCAATCATAGCATATTTTAGTCACTTGGTCGTTAGTTGTAACTAAAAGATTTATAGCATGTTTAAGCCTTACTTTAACTAAATATTTACTAAAACTTATTTTTGCAACTTTTTTGAACAAATATGAGAGATATTGCGAAGTTACTCCCAGTTGTTTGGCGATAATTTCCTCGTTTATTATTTCGGAAAAATTATTATCTATTAATTTTATTGCCTGTGCTACTATTTTATAAGAGGAATTGATTTTTCTATCAAACCTTATTGCGGATTTTTCAAGATTACTGATGATAACTTTTATTAGCAGAGCGAGGTATTTTAAGTCGTCTTTATTGTTCAGTATTTCGTTGAATAAAGATACTATAAAATTGCTTTCAATATTTTGCCAAATCAAAGAATTAATGTTTTCGTCAATATTTAATATATCCTGGGTGAAACCTATTTTTATGTATCGCGAATTACAATCGTTTTTTACTATAATAGAATGATAATCGGACGGTGCAATTAAAGTGCACGTCAAAGAGTTTATATTAAACGTTTTATCGTTTATATTTATTTCTCCGTCAAAGGGCATATACAACGTCATTTCGTAATAAGTGTGCGTGTGCATATGATAACTGTGTACAAAGCTGGAATCTATCTGGATGTTTCTTTCTTTGTTTTGAAAATATACTATTTCGATACTCATAACCTTAAAATCTTAAAATTTGCAATATAATACTTAAAAAACTGCAAGAATTTATTTTATTTATTTGATATAGTTATAACATAAATATTAAAAAAAATCAAGGGGATAGTAAATGATATATAAATTATTACCCACCAGAGTATACAGATCTTATTACGGTGGAAAAAATTTGGATATTCTTCAAAACAGTCCGAAACCTGTTTTTTCGAGATATCCGGAGGATTGGATTTCGTCCGTTTCTTTAGCATATAATCCCGATAACGTAGTTAAAAACGAGGGGTTAAGCAAGACTTGCGACGGTGTTTTTTTGAAAGATCTAATAGAAAACGACAAGAAAAATATGATAGGGGATAGGGCTGATATGTCCCTGCTTTTCAAACTTTTAGACAGTAGCGAAAGGCTTGTTATACAATGTCATCCTACCCGTGATTTTGCTAAAAAGCATTTTAACAGCAAGTACGGTAAAACTGAATGTTGGTATATTTTAAGCGATGGCGGAGAGATTTATATCGGTTTTAGGAAGGGAGTGACTAAAGAATATTTTATGGATCTTTTCCAAAAACAGGACGTAAAAGAAATGCTGAATTGTTTGCACTGTTTTAAGGTTAAAAAAGGCGATTTTATTTTTGTTCCTGGCGGAGTTCCGCACGCAATAGGCGCAAATTGTTTTTTAGCAGAACTTCAGGAGCCTACTGATTTTATGGTTATCCCAGAGAGGGTAACGCCCTCCGGTATTAAATTAAATGACAGTAAAATCCACGGTGGACTGGGCTACGAAAAAATGTTTGATTGTTTTGAATATTCAGGACTAAATAGAGAAGATGCTAAAAAAAGGTTTTTCTTAGCTCCAAAAAAATTAAACGACAACGTTTTATCTTTGGTTGATAACAACGTAACCGATATGTTTAAGTTGGAAGAAATAACGGTTGATAATCAATACGTGTTCAAATCAGAGTCGTACGCTATATTGTTAGTTATACAAGGAAACGGCTTTATTAACGGGGAAAAAGCGTGTTTTGGAGATAGGTTTTTTATTCCGGAAAATGATAAAAATTTAGAAATTGTCGGAAAAATGAAAGTTCTTATATGTAAACCTTAGGGGGAAATTATGAAAAACGTGTTTGAAAATGGGAAATTAGTTATAGGATGTAATTATTGGGCTTCACACGCCGGAATAAGAATGTGGGAAAACTGGAACGAAGAAGTTGTTAGAAGCGATATTGAACAACTTAGTAAAAACGGCGTAAAAATGTTAAGGGTTTTTCCTTTATGGAGTGTTTTTCAGCCGGTAGACAAAATTGTTTCTTATCAAGGAGCGGTAGAAGGGTATACCGTTGACGGGGGAACGACAATGTTAAAAGCGACTGATGACGGCGTTGACGTAACGATGTTAACTCGTTTTAACACTTTATTGGATATTGCACAAGAATATAAGGTTCAAATCGTTCCGTCAATTCTTACCGGTTGGATGAGTTTTGCGCTTTTAGTTCCGCCTGCAATAAAGAGCGAAAACGTTATTACCTCGCCGTTGGCTTTAATGTGGTCCGTTCGTTTTATAAAAAGGTTTGTATGCGAGTTTAAGCATCATAAATCTATCGTTGCATGGTGTTTAGGCAATGAGTGTAATTGTATGGGAAAGGTGGAAAACAGAGAACAGGCGTGGGTATGGAATACGATTATGTCCGATGCTATAAAATCGTGCGACAATACGCGACCTGTAATTCACGGAATGCATAGTTTAGGAAATCCCAACGAAGAAAAGTGGTATTTACAGGACGCAGGGGAGAGTTGTGACGTTCTTACTACTCACCCTTACGCATCGCCTTCGTACGGAACGGATAAGGATATAATAAATACGTTTAAGCCCGTTCTGCACACCGTATCTCAAACTTTATATTATAAGGGCGTGGGAAACAAACCGACTTTTATTGAGGAAACCGGCACTTACGGAGAGATGAACGTTAGCGAAAACTTAGCTGGGCTTTATTGTAAAAGTTCAATGTTTTCGGCGTGGGCACATAATTGTTTAGGTTATTTATGGTGGCTGGGGTATGATCAGGGAAGTTTGGAGTATTTTCCATACAAGGTTAATAATCGTGCTAGCAACTATGGTTTGTTCAGAGAGGACAGAAGCGAAAAGCCTGTAGGAAAATCGATACGTGAATTTTCTGAGTGGTTAGATGATTTCGAGTTCAAAACTTTACCCGAAAGAATCGTAGACGCTGTTTGTATAGTTCCTACAAATGGTGGAAATTATATAAAACAATTTGCTTCAGCCTTTATTTTAGCAAAACAAGCAGGCATTGATATGGAATTCGTTTATGCTCCGGATAAATTACCCGATGCAAAAGCATATATTCTGCCATCCATACAAAGTCCACATAGTTTGCACGCTGAATATCTAAAATCTTTAATGAAAAAAGTAGAAGAAGGAGCGTTGCTTTACGTTTCGGTTGGTAATGGATACTTGAGAAACATGAATAAAGATTTCGGTTTTAATATTATTTTCCGTCATCCCGTAACAGCAGAAAAAACTGTAACGATAGGAGATTGTTCGTTTAATATAAAACCCAAATATCATTTTGAAGTAAATACGACAAGCGCGCAAATAATAGGAACAAACGAAGCAGGCGAAGGCGTATATTATTGTTCAAAGTACGGTAAAGGTACGGTAATGTTTCTTTCTTATGACGTTGAAGAATATTTATCCGATAAGGTTAACGCTTTTGAAAACACTAATTTTTATAAAGTTTATGAAGAAATAAAAAAACGAATAGAAAGTGATAAAATAGCGAATTGCTCAAATCCTAACGTTGGAATGACAGAGCATATATTAAACGATAACGAACGTTTAGTTACTATTTCAAATTATTCTAATAAAATTGTTAATTGTGAAATAACGGTCGAAAACGGTTGGTCTTTTAGCAGAGTTTTATATAATAACGCTCAAAAATCTTTGAGCGGTGCACTGGTTGAACTGGATTTGGCTTGCTCGTCCGTATTGGTTTTTAGCAAAAATTAATATATTTTTCTCAAACTAATATAAAGACTATTACGGTATATCTAAAATTTGCCAATAATATTGTTTTGAAACAGCACTATTTTGGTGAAGGCTAATAATAAATAATTTTTTTGCAGGAGAAAATCATGATTGAATTTGAAAACGTGTTACCGAGATTTAAGAATGGTGAAAATTTTTGTGGACAGTTCAATAATCCCGAAATGGTGTTACCTTGTCATTTGAGTATAAACGATTATAAACTTGGGGAGTTTTTACATCGTCTTCACAATATGGTTGCAGACGATAGGCGTTTGTTATTTATTCAAGGCAGGGTTATTCCGTGCTGTCACAACTGGATTCGTGACCACGTTCATATGATGAAAGCTTTTATGCATTATGAACATAAGCTTAAAGAGTTTTTGGATTTTATTATAAGCACTCAAAGAGAGCAAGGTTATTATTTAGAACTTGTAAAACAAATGGACGATGCTCATCACACTTTTGTTGGTGAAGAACACCGCACTACTTATGAAGAAGATGGTGTTACTGCAACTCGGCTCGAACTAGAAGCGGACGTTGAATATCTTGTTGTAGAGGGCGTTATGCTTTATTATAAGGCAACAGGGGATTTTGAGTGGGTAAAAAAGGTTTTACCATCGCTTGAAAAAGCAATAAACTATATGACGTCCGATCCTAAGCGTTGGAATAAAGAACTCGGTCTTGTAATTCGTCCCTTTACCATTGATACTTGGGATTTTGTGGGTACAAGACCAAGCACTAACAGAAGAATAATTGACGGCGAACAAATGAGCGCAATGCACGGCGATAATTCGGGCGTTTATGACGCAATGAAGATTTTAGAGTTCTTTAATGCTAAAAACGGAGATGATAACAAGGCTAAAGAGTGGAGTAAGCGTGCCGAAACGTTACGAAAAAACGCAATACGTTATTTGTTTAACGGTAAATTTTTTATTCATCAATATCACATAAACCATAGTGGAAACGATAATAAAGAAAGTGAGAGATTGTCTATTTCCAACGCTTATGATATTAATCGTAATTTTACTACTACCGAGCAAAGCCGTTCGATAATCAACGAATATATAGAGCGTAGAAAAACCACTAAAGCATTTGCGGAATGGTTTACAGTAGATCCACCGTATGAAAAATTTGGTAGACTTTCGGCAGGTCAATACGTTAATGGGGGTATTACTCCATTTGTTGCGGGAGAGATTGCTCTTGCAGCGTTTAACAACGGATATGAAGAATACGGTTGGGACATTATTACACGCTGCATAGAAATGGTGGAGCGCGACGGGTGTCTGAAATTCGTTTATAGCCCCGATTATAAAGAGTCTAATTCTACCCAAGGCCCGGGCGGGTGGGGGTGTGCTGGACTCATAAATGCTATAGATAAAGGTCTTGCAGGAATTAATGATGTGGATTGCTTGTACCGAGAAATAGATTTTTCACCAAGATTTACGGTTACGCACTACACCGAAATGCGATATATAACTGGGTATGAGATTTCTGACAGATACGTAGACGTTAGGTTTATAATAAAAGATTATGGAATGCGATACGATCTTATAAGTCAGGCGGAAAAAATTAACGCACATATCCTTCTACCTAAAGATAAAGATTGCAAAAAATTGCTTGTAAATGGCAAAGAACACTCGTTTAGCGTTTCGGTTATTGGAGAAAGTAAGTACGTTGACTTTAACGTGTTGAGCTGTTCTAAATTGTCGATAGAAATTGAATTTGGACTTAAATAACAAAACTTTTTGCTTGGGTTTATTAATAAATTTATAACAAAAAACAAAACGAGAAAAACAAAAAACGGTTTGAAACAATTCGAGCCGTTTTATATTTTTAAGTGTAAATCACTAAAGTAACAAGATTTTGAAAATAATTTATGAAATTTACTATTATTATTTTTTTTGTTATGGTATAATAGTGTTATCAATAAACGCAAGGGGCAGATTTATGGATTTTTACGTTCAGGATTTTGGAGCGGTGGGAGATGGAAAAACACTTAATACCGTGGCTATTCAAAACACGATTGAAGCGTGCTTTAGTAAGGGTGGAGGAAGAGTAATAATTTGTGATGGAACGTTTCTTACGGGTACTATAATCTTAAAAAGCAACGTCAATCTGCATATTGAAGAAAGCGGAGTTATTTTAGGCTCGCAAAACTGCGGAAGGTATGACGAAAATTCACGGTTTGATGTTCGACCATATCCGTATAACGTTATTTTATCGGGAGATATTGTATCTTACGGCGACTATCCCGACTTTCCTAAAAAGCACGTAAATACTCAAAATTTGCCAAGAAACAGAGGGTGCTGTCTTATCTATGCCGAAGAGAGCGAGAATATATCTATTACGGGCAAGGGCAAGATTGACGCTAACGGTACGGCTTTTACGGAACTTGCTCCAAAGGAAGCCCATCACTATACCAAGTACCGCAGGATACACGCACCAACGCCACCGCGCGTAACGTTTTTTGCAGGGTGTAAAAACGTTAGTGTGGAGGATATTACGCTAACTAACGGACCTGCCGGGTGGTCGTTTTGGATTCATGACTGCGACGACGTAAGCTTTGATAGCATAACGATTGATTGCGATCTTGACTATCCAAACAACGACGGTATTCACGTAAATTGCAGTAGAAACGTAACGGTAAAAAACTGTAAAATTTCGTGTAGCGACGATTGTATCGTGGTAAGGGCAAACAGTAGATCCCTTAAGGAAAATAAAACGTGCGAAAACGTGAGCGTAAGCAACTGCGTTTTAACTTCTCCAACCTCCGCAATAAGAATAGCGTTCGTTTGTGACGGAGTAATCAGAAATTGCGAATTTTCTAACTTGTCTATGATTGACTGTAACGTGGGCGTATTGTTGGAAATTCCTGACAAGCATCTTATCCAGTCCGACTATGGTAGAGAGAGTACGCTTGTGGAAAATTTGCGCTTTTCCGAGATCGTGATGGATAACGTTTTGCTCGCCGTAAAAATCAATCTTTTTGACGGTGAAGATACCACGATTAGTCGCATACGTATGCTGGATTTTGAGAAAATTACCGCAAAATGTAAGGACGTAATACTGATAAACGGTACTCCGTCAGTACCCATTGAGGACGTTCGTTTTACAAGCTGCATAATCCATTCAAACTCACATGATCCTATCAAAATTACTAACGCGAAGAATATAACGTTTGACGGTGTGGATCTGTCGGTTTTGTAAAAGGCTCAGTCGCAACAGTAGGTTGATATTTGACGGAAAAGCCACTACGAAATACAGCGTGTTTTGTTCGGTTACAGACTTTGCAAGTATGCGCCCTTACAAGAACACTTGTCTTTCTTGTGTTTTTCTCGTCAAAACA
>JAGAPA010000092.1 GCA_017623455.1 Clostridia bacterium
CTCTAATTTGAATACGGCGCATATCACCTGATTTATCACCACACACTTCATCTACGCCTAAAACTAAGCCGTTAAGGAACGTAATAGTGTTGTCAATAGGATTTATATCTTTAATAACAAAGCCGTTTTTATATTGCTCTAACTTTGCTATTTTATCTTTATTGCTAGTTGATAATTCATAAAGATTATCTTCAACTTTCAATAATCTCGTTTCCCTTTTTATACTGTTTCCGTGATTTACTTCAAAAGTTACTCTTGCCATAGGTGGCTTTTTAGGGTCAAGTAAAATTTTAGAAAGATATACAAATCCGTCAGTTCCCCTAAGGTTACGAAGTTCAAAACCTTTAACTTCTATCTTCTTAACAAGTTTCTTTTGGTAAGCATCTAATGCGTCAAGAACGTAAACGGGATTATGAACGTTCTTATGTGTTGCCGAATAGTTGATTGCAAACAAAGGATTAAACCTTTTAATACCTGCAACCGTTGCATCACCACCAAGTTTTTGTGGTTCGTCTAAAATAATGATAGGACGGTTAGCCGAAATAACGTCTATAGGGCGACGACTACCAAAACTATCTTGTTTGCTATAAATAATTCTTGCGCTTTCATTATTAGCCCCTTCTTTAAGAGAAGATGCAAAAGCTTGATAATTTATTATCATAACATTGATGTCTTTACTTGCAGAGAAGTTGTCTAACTGATTAAGATTTTTGCTATTGTAAATAAAATAACGTGCTTTTTTGCCATAATGCTCAAAAAAGTGTTCTTCCATTACTTCAAAAGACTTTTTAACGCCTTCACGAATAGCGATAGACGGAACTACAACAATAAACTTGCTCCAACCATACTTTTTATTAAGTTCAAACATAGTTTTTATGTAGCAATAAGTTTTACCCGTACCCGTTTCCATCTCAATATCCAAAGCGCAACGACAATTATTGCCAAAAGGCTTAGAAAGTTCATTTGATTGTTTGATATTGTTTGCAAGTTGTAATGCTCTGATATTATCAAGTAATTGCTCGTCAGAAAGCTCAATAGGAGCGTTTTCAAAACCGTTGCTATCGCCGGCAAAGAATGACGCATCATCTGCAAATAATGATGCTTGTTTCCAAGCCTTAACGCTACCCAAGTCACGCAAATACGATACTTTATCGTTATATGATTGACCTTCAAATGCTTTAACAACAGCATCAACGGCTTCTGTTTGATAATCTTGTATCTTAAACTTAAATTTCATAGTTATTCACCTACAAAATCTCATTACCACTATCATCTAACACTATAACTTTTGTTCTACAATTACCACATTCATATTGAAAATAATTTCCATATTGTGATAACGGTATTAGTTTGTGTTCTTTTTTCCAGCAGCAACTGCAATATGGGATTTTTTTCTTATCTGTTTTTAACAGAACAAAACCTCTAACCGAATACTCTAAATCTTCTTCTATATTACCTATATTTTCCAATATTTTTATGTTATCTTTTAACGTTTTAATTTCTTCTTTAAGATTTTCGTTTTCCTCTCGTAATTCAAAAAACTTTTCTTGAAGATTCATTACTAATTGTTTAGTTTCTATAGTAGTTGCAAATGATAAAAGATCTTTTAAAATATCATAAACATCCTTAAATGTACCCATTTTACAACACCTTCCTTGTGGTGTTTGGAGAATAGGTTGCGAAGATTTGGTCAAAGTTTGTTGCAACCGTATCGTTTGCAAAAGAATTATCACGGAATACTGCATACAAAGGTTTTAATTGCGCTATTGTCTTAACAACTTCTTCCGTAATATTTTCGTCAAAACAAGCAATAAGATCGTTTTCGTCAACAACGTAAATGTTCTTGCCTGCAATTACTTTTTCTTCAATCTTAGCAGATAAAGGCTTATTATGTCCTAACATAACTTGGAACAACAAATCCAAAGATGTTCTATCTTCTTTGATATTGCTCTCTAAACTTGCAAGCATATCTAAAGTCAAGTCATTTGGTCGATAATATACGTCTTTCATATTACTGCTATCAAGTTTAAGAACTCTAAAGCCTGTATCAAGATTATCTAAATACTCTTCATTAGGATTCTCAACTTTTATATCAAATTTATCTTCAAAGGTTCCATCATCCAACAAAGTTCTTTGCATCAACTTGTTTTTATCAATACCAATTTTTATGTTTCTTTCTTCTTTAATCTTTTTACCTGCACGACGAATGCGTTCTTTGCCAATTTCGCAAATCGTTTTATATCCTGCCTTATAGGCTTCGGATTTTTCGTCGCATTTTTCGGGGAGCTGTACCATAATAAACTTACGTTTTCCACCGTCTTCCGCATTCAGTTGCATTACAGCATGTGCCGTTGTTGCAGAACCAGAGAAAAAGTCAAGTACAATACCATTGCTTAAATCATCAACAATTGACATTAAATATTTAATTAAGTCCACAGGTTTAGCAAAATCAAATGGTATATTCAAAGCTTTTAACTCACTTGAGCTTATCCTATTTTCCCATTTTAATATTAAATCAACAGGAACCCTGCCTTCTTCTTCCCTGTCTCGCAACCATATCTTGTTAAAAACATTCCACTTTGCTATGTTACCGTTTTCATCAACAAGTGCAGTAGCAGATGAACTCCTATGAAAAAAACATTCCCTTTTTTCTTTTCTTCAAAATAGCGTTCAGGCGTCCATTTCCAACAAGTATCCTCATCTGTTGGTATAATTTTCTCTCCATCAGCTATTATAGACGGAAAATTCTTCCCTTTTGGTATCAAAAATGTGCCATCAGGTGCTTCTATCCAATATCTTTGATTAGGTCTTATCCCCAGACCTGGCTGACATAATCCTTTTATTGTGAACTTTTCCCCTTTCTTCGCCCCTTCCAATTCAATGTGGTTATATGTCTTAATTATTTCATCAGACAAAGGTTCTCTAAAAAAACCAAGATTGCTTATGTTTTTTGCATAAACTAAAATATATTCCATATTCGGTGAAAAATACTGCCCCTTGTTTCCTCCGCTTTTCATAATTCTAGAAATGTTGCCGACATGGTTACTTTCACCAAACACCTCATTAGAAATATTTATCAAATTATGTACTTCCGCTTGTCCAATTGATATGAAAACAACACCATCGTCAGAAAGTAAATCTTTAGCAACTTTCAAACGGGGATATATCATATTAAGCCAATCGGTGTGAAAACGACCATTGCTTTCAGTATTAGCAACAAGTCTATTACCTTGCTCATCATATTGCCCACTATTAGCAAGATAGTCTTCACTACTTTCAGCAAAATCATCATTGTAAACAAAGTCGTTACCCGTATTATAAGGTGGGTCAATATAAATCATTTTAATTTTGCCAAGATAGGTTTCTTGCAAAAGTTTAAGCACATCAAGATTGTCGCCTTCAATATAAAGGTTTTCGGTATTATCAAAGTCAACGCTTTCTTCCTTGCAAGGACGGAGCGTTGCAGATATCGGAGAATTAGCAAGAAGGATAGATTTTTTCTTATCGGGCCAAGTGAATTGATAACGTTCTTCCTTATCGTCAACAAGAATGCTACTCATTTCTTGTTTAAGAACGTCAAAATCAACGGCAAGCGTAGGCTTACCATCTCTTATAACTTCCGTTACAGCGTTAGGGAATAACGCCTTAATCTTTTCAATGTTTGCTTGAACATTGTCTTTAGACATCATAGTTAATTTATCCATTTGTATCCTCCTAAATTTACAAATTTAGTCTTATAAAGTTATATTATAACACTATAGGACTAAGATTGCAAGCGTATAAGACTAAAATAAATGCAAATAATGATGCTATAATAGTTTTATAAGACTTAAGATGGGAGTTTGATATGAACGTAAACGAGCGTATAAGAACGTTAAGAGAAAAGGCGGGATATTCGCAAAACGAGCTTGCAGGGATTGCAGGAATTTCGCAGACACATTTAAGACGGGTTGAACTTGGTCAAGCAGGTATTACCGTTGATCATTTGCGTATGGTTTGCGATGCTCTTGGCGTTACGCTAAAAGACTTTTTTGACTATGCTTCCGAAGATGACGAGTTTTCTCAGGCAACGGCAAACCTTACTCCTCATCAAAAACAATTACTACTTTCTTTTCTAAAAAGCCTATAGAAAAAACCCAAGCGTTTTGCTTGGGTTTTTGTATTATTCTTTCCACTACTTCAACTCGACTTGGCTTGATTCGGTGGCAAGTTCGGCGTTGATGGCGCGCATAAAATCGGTGTCTACTTTTTGGACTGCGCGGTCGTAGGTGGTTAGTCCATTTATCTCTTCTTCTACGTCGCTAACTTGGGTGTAGATGCAGGCGCAAAGACCTTTTTTGATAAGGGGCTTTACCTTATTAAGGTACAGTTTTTTAAGCGCGGACTGAAGCTCGTCTTTGCTCTTGAATTTCTTGTAGCCAAACTCCTTGTCCTCGTCGAACACGTGGCCGCTGATCTTCATGGAATATCCGCCGAACTCAGACAGCACAACGGGACGGCAATCCCTTGGAACACGCAGGGGCGTATAGTAGGTGTGCAAACTTTTTAGCGTGGTTTTCTTTTTGCCCTGATCGTGCCATCCGCTAACCGAATCGATAAGGCGTGTGTCGTCTTTTTGCAATACGTATTGAGTTATTTGGTACGAATCGAACTGTCCCCAGCCCTCGTTAAAAATCGTCCAAAGCGAAATACAAGTGAAATTTTTGAGATAATGCAAGGTTTCGTTTGCCATTTGCATAAACTCATCCCTGCCCTTTTTCTCCTCTCTTGCAAAGTATTTATAGTCGTTATCCTTGTGCTTAAAACCAAGGAAAGGAAGCGCGGCGATATGCATAAAATCGTACTCTCCGCCACCACTCACAAAGTCCTGCCACACGGTAAGACCTATCTTGTCGCAGTAATAATACCATCTAAACGGCTCTAATTTAATATGCTTTCTAACCGTGTTAAAGCCCATATTCTTAAGCATATTAAGCTCGTCCACCACCGCCTCGTCGCTTGGGTACGTAAGCAGTCCGTCCGACCAATAGCCCTGATCGAGAACACCGTTGAAAAAGTACGGTTTACCGTTAAGCAGTAATCTCTTCTTGCCATTTACGTCCACGCCCTCACCAAAGCTTCTAACGCCAAAGTACGAGCTGATTTTATCTCCGCTTTGCGTGGTAAGAACAAAGTCGTAAAGCTTGGGGTTTTCGGGCGACCACAACTCAAAATCATAGATAAGCGTAACGGATCCGATAAACTCCGTGCTAATAATTTCCTGCTCGCCATTGTACACTTTTACGCCAACCGTTTTATCGTAATCGGTCAAAATCGTTACCGCTTTGCTTTGCGCATCCGTTTTTACCGTAAAGTCGCCAATACTATCTTCGCGCCTGCTTTCCAGCCATACGGGTTGCCAAATTCCGCTTTGGGGCGTATACCAAATCCCCCCGCGCTTTTCGTTTTGCTTGCCTCTCGCTCCGTGAGAATCGGTGGTAACGTCCACGCACTCCACCCTCAGCGTATTTTTGCCAAGCTTTGCTTGCTTCGTTACGTCAAGCACGAACGGTGTAAAACCGCCGTTATGTCCGCCCACGCACTCGCCGTTGAAAAACACTTCGCACGTCTGATCCACCGCACCAAACCACAGCTCGGTTATACCCATAAGCATATCCTCATAAAGCTCAAAGTCGCGCTCGTAAACAAGTTTTTCATCCTTTTTAAGTGCAAAATCTCCGCCTATTCCGCTGTTCTCGCTCTCGGGCGAAAAGGGAACCTTAATAACCCTGTCAAACACGGTCACGTTCTCTTCATTTTTTGCCACGGCAAACCGCCAAGTTCCGTTAAGAACGAATACGTTCTCGCGCGCTTTTTGCGGATGCGGATGCTCGGAAAGGGGATAATCGCCTACAAAATACTTGGTTTTTAACATAATTTTCTCCATTGTGGGCATAACCCACGTCTTTTATTTTAGTGTTATCGGCTGTGCGCCTCGCTCTATTTTTATAGTATACCACATTTTCGCCGTTAGTCAACCTAAAATCCCCAAAAAAATGCTTATTTATCTTTCAAATCCACGTACTTGCGTTTATGTCCTCTCCGTCTTGTGGAATATAATCTGCGATTACTAAACGCGCACACCGCACGACAGTAAGCTAATCGTTTGCCCCAAAAACTCCATGCCGGCTCACAACAACAAGAGGAAAAAAGGATAAAAAAAGAAGCCCGAAATTTTTTACGTTTCGAGCTTCCTGTTTTTTAGGTTTTAGATGGTATTTAGTTGTTTAATTCAGTATTTTGCTAATATCTTTTTCATTCATTATATTGTTCGTTTTTGTCAGCATTATTAATTATTCTACTATTCAAAACAAACTCTATAACAAATTCAATCAAATGAAACACAATAAACAAAATCAAATAAAATGACAAACATTCAAATATAAAATCAGAAAAGACACACATTATCAAAATTGAAGATAACAAACACAATGCAAATAATATTATATTTAAAACCACAAAAACCAAAGAAATTTTTGAGATTGTATTTCCCTCATGTTTTTTTATAAATACAAACTTAAACTTCTCTACAGACACATGTTTATTCTTGTCTTTTTGATATATACATTCATCTAATAATATTGCTCCAATATGATTTTCAACTACACAAAAAAGAAGTAAAATTATTAAGAAAATTATATTTCCAACTAACGACCCTACTAACAACACTATCTTGACAATAATAGCTATTATTGCTAAAATTGCTGTTAGAATTTTATTTGAAGTATATTTGTTTGATGACAAATATCTAGCACTTCCAACCGAGCTAAACCACCACACAAAAAGTATACATATAATTAAACACCCGACCAGTATATCTATAAAAGATACATCTTTACTTGGTGTACTGCTCATTACCCCAGCCAAACCAAACAAACAATGAATAATATATCCTAAAATTTTCATAGTTTTTACCAACATAAAACTAAAATAAACACGACAACATTATAGACTTTAAGTAACTTATTTCTCTTTTATTTTTCCATAATAAACCTCTAAACAGCAAAGCCGACGCGGTTTTAGTTCAAACTATAGCTTTATTCCAAAAAATTCATTATTCTTTTCTATCAATGAATTAATCACTTCTATCAATGCTTTGATTATTCTTTTAGGGCTGCAATAAAAGAATGGATTATTAAAAATCCAAATTCTTTTGTTTTTCCTCCAAATTTCTTGCTCTGCTTCAAATACATTAATTGGTTTTGCACACAATTCTTTTCTGTCTGTACTAAATTTCTCCGCATAATAAAAATCCACCTCTTCTCTTTGTGTCCAGTAACTAACAGTAAAACAGCCGGAATCATTATACAAACTATACGTCCACACCAACCAATCTCCACCAAAGCAATTTTTAAATTCTTGAAATTGATAGGATAAGTTCTTTTTTTGAGCTAAAGCAGCAAATTCTTTTTTTGAAATCCATCTATACTCCTACAAATAATAATTTATTAGCAATTTCCAAAAATTTCTTGTTTCCCATAAACTAATTACGAAACATTCAGCACCATAATACAATCCTCTACCACTATGAGTAGTTGTTATTCCAATATTTATTTAGCACTCTCTTATGCTTATAAAACGTCCTGTTGTTGGGTCGTAGTAATATTCTACCACAAGTTTAAGATATTGTCAAGACTGTATAAAAATTACGCGAAATCTTATATACGTACTCTAATTTTTGTGACAATATGAAAGTCAAAAAAAGAAGCTTGGACATTTCTATCCAAGCTTCTTTTTTTGTTTTTGCTAATTTAAACAATTTTGCATTTTCAATAAATACACTTCTACTTCTTTTTATTACTCTCAATAATTACCCGAGGTTTTGATGTTAAATTGAAAATTTTTTTTATGTATTTTTTAGCTATTACATCGTCATACTCTCCTGTTTTTAGGAGCTTTATCGTTGATTTTTCTTTATTATAAACAATTAATGGATTAAATCTTCCCCATTGGCAAAAAGATCTTTTTATATAATCACATACAAATTGACACTTCTCTTTTTCAATAAATATGACTAAAAATATCTCTCTTTCATAAGATGTATAATCTTCATTAACCTCTTCTCTAGTAGACTTATAAAGTTCCGGAATACTATTTATAAACTGCTTATATTCTTTTTTAGTGTAATTACAATCAACCTCAATATTTGCAACCACAACAAGGTCCTTAGAAAACAAATCAGGTTTAGTTGTAAATGATACATAATAATCACAATCTCTAAAGCCTGACTGTTTAACAATTCCTATATTTGCAAACTTTTCCTTTAGATTAAGATTAGGATCTACAGTATATTCAATATATTCATACTTTTCTTTTCTCTTGCTTGTCTTTATAGTTTTTCCAATACTATAGATAATAAGCAGTAAAACTACAGAACCAACTACGAATAAACTCAACATTATTATTACCCTGTTATCTTTCATACATGACATTATAATTAGGGTTGTTATTTGAAAAACGAGACCAAATACTAGTAATATTTTTACAACTATTTCTTTACGTCTATCTTTTTGATACTGAGAAAGTTTTTTACGTTTTGACATATATTCTCCTAACTATATATTTTCTTCATTTTTTCAATATCCTGATTAATCCTTACAATTAATCCCTCTTTTATTATTGATATACCCACACCTATTACTCCAGAGATAATAGATTGTTGTATTGTTTTTTTCCATATGATTTTGTTAAAAATGATTTTATACTTTTAGGTTTAAACCACTTATTATTTGTTTTAATATCAGGAACAATAGATGCAATTTTATTGCTAACATAGTTTATAGTTCCATCAACATTTAAATAATCCTATTCACTTTTCGTTTTTGCAGCTTTACCTTTTCGATGATTTTGTTTGTATTCTTTATATTTTACATACAATGAATCACTATTAAACATAAAACCTGTTATCTGCAGATGCCTTTTAGTTTTTATTTCACCATTCGATTTCCGTTTTTTACTAATTATTCTAAATCCTACACCATAACTACTTACTGAATAATGCTCAAAATCGAACACTTTCTTAATGCCAAGTATGTTATAGTATTCCGCCCTATCGTCATAAACGATAATCTTATACTTAGATTCAAGCAAAATTAATATTATGGGAAGGACTAAAGTACCGGGAGAGCCTGCAGTATATAATCCTACGATCGGTTCCCACCATTCTCCTTTCGGAAACAAAGCACACACCAACGTTCCAACACCACAAACGTATAAACACAAACAACCTATAAAACAGTATATTTTAGGATACTTAATAATATTATTTGGAACTTCCTCATATAAAGGATTAACATACGTTTTTATTAAAATCGGCACCATAACTACCGTTTCTATAATTATTAATACAACTAAAATAATATTTATAACCATACTCTTTTACCACATAGAACTTATTATTGTATTCAACATTGTTCCCATTTCAATAGTTTTTGCAATGCTATAAGATAACGATCCTTTCACCAAATTATACATGCCTGCTTTAATCCAATTAATATCTCCCCCACTTACCCAATCAGATGCTATTGAAGAAGTAAAAGATGTTGCAGCTCCAGCTATCATCCTTCCTACAATTTTTTACGTTTCGAGCTTCCTTTTTTTGTTTTAGGTTAGTTTTTATTTAGAAGATCGTCAGGGGTGTCAGATGAAGTAGTGTTGACAACCTCCTCTGTTACATTAGGATTAAATACGATATCTCGAACTTTTTTAATATCTTTAATCTCTGTTAAATCTTCAAATTCCAATTTATCATAATCAAGATTTAAGCCTGTTTGGTTATTTATAATTTCCAGCATTTTTTTCTGTTGCGATACTGTAAAATCACTAATTAAAATCAACTTTACACTACCGTCTTTTAGTAAAATATGAAAAAAAATATTATCTACTTTTGCCCCATTCTTATTAATTCGCCAAAATCCCTTCGTATCAATACATACCCTTATTTTTCTTACATTCTTTATTTCTGAATAATAGATGGTATCTTCATCTTGTGTCGGCTTATCCCCAAACTGTTTTGTTATATGTATTTTTTCATCGTCAAACACAATTTTGTATACACCCACAATTAACAAGAATACAGCAAACGCAAATGTAACAACTCCACCAATAAGAAATATACTTATGTTTTCCTGTTCTGTTTCTTCTATAAAATTAAACAAAAAACAAATCATACTAACAGCACTGATACCAAAGTTTAAAACTGCCATTATTTTCATTACTATTGATTCGTAACCGGCTGGCTTAAAAGTCTTATTCATTTTCACTTCTCCTTATTTTAACCTAATAAACCTGCAAAAGCTACAGATTGCAGCCCAGACATTCCTGCGCTTTGAATAATATCTCCTACTGAATAATTTGCATCTCCAGATATATTTTCTCCAACCATTGTATGCTTATGAAACGTCCTGTTGTTGTGTCGTAGTAACGGTTTATCAGGTAATACAGCGATACGTCTTTATCGTAGTAATATTTTACCACTACTATTCCGTTACTGTCAACTATTTCAGTTATATTTCCCAGTACGTCCTTGATGTAGTAGAACGACATTTGCTTTGTTACTTTGCTTTCCGTATCGTATACGTAGTTTCGGCATAACGTATGCGAATTTTTATGACAAAATGAACACACGAGCAGGATAAAAACTATCCGGTCAGTTATTAACTGACCGGCACTCAGGAGTGCTCCCAATATGGAAAATCCACGACGGTTAAGTGTTTTGCTTTTCTAAAAGGACAATAATAGTAGGTCAAGCTTTAAGCTTGCTCGCGAGGTTGAAATTGCCACGTCGCTCTGCTCCTCGCAATGACGTCGTAATGGAAGAACTAACGGTAGTTAATTTTACTCCTTCCGTCGACTTCGTCGCCACCTCCCTCGAAGATAGAGGCTTACTTGGTATTGGCGCACGTTGAAAAAAACTAGCGGTGGTGACTATTTACTTTATTATAAAAAGAGTGCAACTATTGATTAAAATAGTTACACTCTAATAAGTTTACGTTATTTTATAAAAATATTTTTAATATTTATTTTTTTGGTTAGTTTTTTTAAAAAAGATATCTCTATATTTTTTTCTATCTCATCTTCTAAATAATAAACCAGCAACTTTCCACCTTTGGAATCTCCTAATAATAAGGTGACAAACCTATAATATTCACAACACTTTATTTTATTATAATTAATCTCTTTAATAATATTACCTTTTCTTTTTATTTTAAGAGAATCATTTGCAAATTCGTAATATGTTTTGCAAAATAAAAAATACAAGCAAAACACAATAACACCAAGAAGAATTATAATTCCTATTATTAACAAGTAAATTAAAATATTAGTTTTTGTTACCTCAAAACCCAAGAAAAAACCTAAAGTTACTAAAACAATACTTATTAACTCAAAAAACGAATCGAAGAATATCACATGATATATATCTTTTTTTATTTTCATTTAAGCCATCCTTTCTAATACACGTTTGGTATGCATCGTAATAATATTTTACCATAATATTACTGTTCTTGTCTACTATATAATTAATATTTCCCTGGTGCGAAGGCGCACTCGCAAAAGAACTAACGGTAGTATATTACTTGCTTTGCTAAAGCACAAAATTTGGATGCACCGTCACGTTGCCGTTTATATTATAAAGGTAATTAATGCGTTGAGTTCCCTTTGTTTCTCTGCACTAAATAATAAAAAACGCACTCTACCATACAATTGGCAAAATGCGTTTGATAATTTTTTGATATTTACTATAATAAATTTTACTTCACGTCATCGTCGTTTACAATATCGGAGATAACGTTGGGGTGTGGTTTTTCGGTTATTTTCATAGGTATTTGCTCAGTTTCCGTGTTATCTTCCTGCTTGCGACGGCGTGTATTTGGAGTTATTTCGGGTTCTTTGTGCTTGGGCAGTTTTTCGACCGTAAGATCCAAAAGTCCGCTCTTTTGCAAAATTTTTCGCCTACTAAACTCCTCGTTTTCGGGCGCAAAAACATAGGGGCTTGCAAACTCGGTGCCTTCTTTGAACTTATAATGCAACGGCCCAAACGTGTTGCGACGAGTGAGGGAAACCTCTATCTGCGCGCCTTCTATTTCTTCCATCTCGTAAATATCGCTCGTCGTTGAGCTGTCGTGGCGAGCATAGTCGCGTTCTGCCTGAGCAATCTTCATTTCGCACGTAAAAGGCGGATAAGCAACCGTTTTTTCCTTGTTTGCACTCTTCAGTTTTACGTAAGCAAACGTTCTTGGGGACAGGAAAGAAAATCTGTAATAGCCCTTTTCGAGGGGAAGGTAGTAGTAGATTTTTCCGCCGTAGTAGGGCAAGCCCTGCTTCGTAACGTCGCCGATAGCGAGTTTTTGGGGAAGCTCCACAATCTCGTCCACCTCGTACGTTTCGTTGCGCACGGTTTTTACACCGAAATCGCCTACAAGATAGATGGGCTCTATGGGTGTATCGTCGCTAAGCTTAAAGGATAGAGAAATAACGTTTTCGCCGACATTAAGATACGTGGTGGGGAGCGCGATTTTTTCAAAGCTCTTATCTACCCAATCACCCATTTTGGTAATGGGCAAACGTCTGTCGTTAACGTTGATTATATACCTGTCCGGCTCCTCTAAAACGAGCTGAAGCTTGTTAGGCTTATCCTTTACCGCAAATCTGAACCTAAGCTCCACGTCCGCAACTACTGCGTCCGAGCTTATGCCTAAAATCTCCTTCTTAAAGTACGGCTGAATACCGTCACGAGCATAGAGGTTGAACTCTTTGCGGATCATCTTGTCTATTTGTAATACGTCAAACTCACCGCGGCCGTTTCCGTTAACAACATATTGCGCGCTGTCGAGAACCATAACGTTTGGCTCGCTGAGCTTGTAGGGTAAAAGCTTTTCTATCTCTACTTTTTCGAACAGCTTTTCCTCTCTTCCTTTTTCCTCTTTGATTGCAATACTGCCCTTTTCCTGTTCTTTGAGCGAAAGCGCAAGCTCTCCGCCCTCTTCGAAAAGATAAGAGATTATGGTATAACCGTTTTCGCGCACTACGTGCATTTCTTCCACGGCTCCGGCTCTCACGTCTATACGATCTACGTTATAGCTTCCCTCAATCTTAATCATTGCGTCTACCGCCTGTTCTTTGTTGAGGTTGAGCGCGTACAGGAACACCGTTCCGTCCGCAAAATAACGCTTTTTGAAGCATACGTTCTTCTCAGAACCGTACTCGTCCACTCTAATAAAGGTTTTTGGGGCGATGATCTGCGCAAGATCTTTATTCATTTGCGCTCTTACCGAACGCTTAACAAGCTCGCTTAAAGTAAAGTCCGTAACGTATCCGTTAAGACGCCTTGGAAGCTCGTCTACAAACACCACTTTTCCGCCTCTGCTCGCAAACGAGGAAAGCAGTTCAAAAGTCTTTTTGCGCATTGTTTCCATGCCGTAAACGACAACCGTTTTGTATTTACATTCGCCAATCTTAAGAGTGGTAGCTTTTCCCAAGCCTCCCACCTTGGCGCAATCTTGCATAATAAGCTCGTCGCCGTAGTCAAAGTCGATACTGTTGCGAATGAGGAAGGAGTACATCTTTGCAAACTTTTCTTCAAGCTCTCTATAATCCTTTCTGCACTCGTCCTCGCAGTTGCCTGCAACCTGTTTTCCCCAAGCCGAAAGACCGGGATGAATAACGAGAATATGCTCGCTCTCCTTCGTTGCTTTGTTAAGCGATGCAAGTCGGGTAAAGTAATTTTCCACGTACGAATACTCGTCGTAGAACGCGGACTGAACGGTTACTGCCGAGGGGTAATCGCGCTTTGCGACCTGAGAAAGCGAAGACGTTGCCTTGTAAATAAGACGCGTATCTATACCAAGATAGGTCTGTACGTCCGCGCTTTGCTTGTAATGCGCAAACGTTGCACCCCAACCCGTTCCGCCGTAAGAAAGCGCGAAACAGGACGGCTTGCCAAACTGCCTCTTAACCGACGTTACCTGCTTCATCATTCCCCAATATGATTCGGTAAGGAAAGGAACGTCTATGCCCGGAATATCGCAATAACGGTAGCAGTTCATACAACTTCCCGTAAGCATTGCCTGAGAAGTAAGCGTTTCTTCGCCCGCAAAATTGGCAAGCAGTACCAATCCGTTATTTTTGCACCACTCGTAGTACGGAATAACGTAAGCGTTTACGAACAGTTCGTTTATGATCTCGCTGTAATGCGCGGTTACAATAGAATAGTTTTCGTTTTTCTTAAAGAAGAACAGCTCGGGAAGACGGGATACGAGATCGTAACCCCATTTCTTTTCAAATTCCTCCTCTACGTTGTAGGTATACGGACAACATCTCTGCCAGTCTGCACCGGAAAACATGGGCGAAAACATAGGTCCGCGAATAGGCTCTGCGGAATAGATACCAATAATCTCTTTACCAAAGCTCTCCCCGATATCCTGCTTGTACTTTTCGTGTGTTTTGGAAATAAAATATCTTACCGCCTCGGGATTCAACGTATCGAGATAGTATCCGTTGTTGTAAAATTCGGACGTTTCGTTTTCCTTTACCGAAACGATCATAATATCGTCGTCGGACTTGTACGAAGTGGGATCGTTGATTTTGTAGTAATGCGCAATCTTGTCCACCCCGTCCTCTTTTACTGTTTTTACACTATATACGGCAATGACGTTTTGTCCAAGCTTGTAAAACGAAAACGCGCTTTTGGATACGATTTCAAAAGTAAGGCTCTTTGCTCTAAAACGCGGATTTATGGACGCAAGAGAACCGCAAATACCGCTCGGTCTTCTGTCCTCGTCGGCTATGTACGCGCTCATTCCCCTATCTTTTAAGGCTGTTGCCACCTCCAAAATGCCCTTGGTCCAATCCTTGCTCATGTACTGAGTTTTAAGTCCTGCGTTTGCATGGAAAATAACACCGCCCAAACCCATCTCTTTGAGCAGATCTACCTGTCGGATAAGCTCCGCTTTGTCGAGCTCGCCCGATAACGACATTGTTATTATCGCCTTGTCATCATTTATTTTGTTGATAATCTTGTTTATATCCATCGTAAATTTCTCTATACCCACTTTTCGGGACAATTGATTTTTTATTAGGCTATGTCACAACAAATGGTTGATAAATATTATTATGTTTTGACGAGAAAAACACAAGAAAGACAAGTGTTCTTGTAATGGCGGTACGCAGGCGTACTCCCAATATTGTTATTTGGCAAAACAATAACACAGATTTTGTAAGTACTTTTGCTCTAAATATAATAATTTAAATTATTACCTGCATTGTCTGTAACCGAACAAAACACGCTGTATTTCGTAGTGGCTTTTCCGTCAAATATCAACCTACTGTTGCGAATGAGCCTTTTATTAATGCGCAATATTCTTTATATATTACATTATAACAAATTTATACAAAAAACACAATCCTTTTTGAAAAGTTTTTTATTTATATCCGTTTTTTGTGAGCAATTCCGGTTCTTTAATCAAATAAACGGCGTATTGTTTCCTTTTCATCGTCATCGCACTGTATAAGCGGAAGCCTTACGGCAGGATGCGAAAGACCCCAAAGCGACAGCGCATACTTCAATGCAGGCACGGAAAGACGGGATATGAGCCGTATTTTTTCCTTTAGCGCAAACCACTCCGAAACGGCAACCTCTATTTCGTTATTTTCCCACTTTTCCCGTATACGTATTATTGAAGAAGGAAAAACGTTGGCTATTACCGAAAACAAAACACCGTTTACGCACAAAGCGTTTAAGATAAATTCGTCGCCGTCATAATGACATTTTTGCCACTCTCCGTCCGCTCTTACTATCTCTACGTTATTGCCCTTAAGCTCCGCCTCGCTCTCTCCGTCCAAACACCTATCCGCGTCGTAAAACAGAAAAACGCGCTTATTTCCGGCATGCTTTTTTATCCTTACGGCGCTCCTTACTATCTCGCGCGGTTTACCCTTGTTATAATAGGGCAAAGTAAGCGCAACACCGTCCACACCAAGCGCAAGCAAATCTTTTGCCATAGCCTCGCTTTTTGCGCAGTCGTTAGACCCTGCGCTTGCGTACACCGCTATCCTACCCCTGCTCGCCCTTAACGCGCTCTTTGCAACATCTTTATGCTCGCCGTCCTTAAGCGTGCTTTTTTCACCCCAACGCCCACAAACCAAAACTCCGTCCGTTTTGAACCTTGCTTGTCTGTCCACCGAAAACTCAAGCACGTCATAATCCACTTCATTTAAGTAAAACGGAGTAACCAACTGCGTAATAATATCCATAACTTCCTCCGCTTTTATATATACGGTGAAGCACTGTTTTTTATGCAAGGCTTTACGCCTTTTCCCCTTAAAGAACACGTTTTGTAACGGTTTTGAGCGCAACGTATGCGTGTTTTTGAAACAAAATAAAAGACGCCGTATTTTAAAGGGCGTCTTGAATATTCTTATTTGGGCATTAATACGTTTATGAGCAAACCACCTATAAAGTTGTAGTTGTACATAAAATGGAATATGGGGAACCAGCCGTTTATAGAGGCGTTTGACTGCGCCACAAGCAGGTTTTGAATAAAAGAGAAGAGCGGTATACCTGCCACGAAAGTATTGATAAGGGTGAGATATACCGACCAAACCGCATAAGTATAAACAACACCCACCAGCGCACCGAGCAATCTGTTTACAACGCTTACTCCGGGCTTTTCCACAAACTTGAAAACGATACACTTTACGATAAAAACTATTATGCTGAGCATAATAAGAAGCACAAGGAAAGCAATTCCGGTCATTGCCCACTTTGCAAGCACTCTCGGCAAAAGCTCGCACAATACACCGCTTGAACCGAACGAATCGAACGCGGACTCTATTACAGCGCTTAGCAGATCGCTGATAAGCGGTGGAACGTCCAATATTTCCAAAGCCTTAGTAACCGTGGCGGCATTAGTCCAGTCCTGCGCGGTTGTAAACAGTCCGTCCACGTCTTTTTGTATTATCCATTGTGCAAAGCCGTTTTCCATGGATTTTCCGAACACGGGGTATAAGCACTGACCGAACCATTCGCACAGCAAGCAGGATATTGTAACCACTATAATAAGCGAGATAAAAGAGAAGAATTGCTGAGCAAAACCTTTTACAAGACCCACGATTGCAGATATTATAAGCACGATCAGCAAAACTAAATCTAAAAAGCTTAAGCCAAAAATCATAGTTTTTCTCCTTTAATAACGTTACACCTAAATAATAACATCTCAAAACAAAAAAAGCAAGACTTATTGAGCTAAGTTTTGCCTTTTTAATCTAATTCTAACCTTACGCGCTCAATTTTCTATTTATAGAGCGCAATTTTAACGTACGGCTTGCCTTTTCCGCTTATTCCCACCACTCCCAAAAACTCAAACTTGCCAAAGCCTCTGACGCTTACCACGTCCTTATCTTTAAGTGAATACGAGTTATTGGTTGTTGCAACACCGTTGATACGCACGCGATTCTCCCTGAATATCTCAAGCGCGTCCTCACGTGAAAGATTATAGTTTTTACACACAACCACATCGCACCTTGTAGAGGACACGACAAGCTCTTTTTCTTCTTTTTGAGGAAGAAAGGAAGAGGGAACACTGTCCGTTTTACAAACCTTTACGCTCGTTCTGCCCACCCTGTCCACGTTTTGCATAATAAGCTCCGCAACGTCCTCGTGGCAGACTATAAAGCCCTCGTTATCGGATGAAAATATATCTCCGATTTTACTACGCTCTATACCGAGATTGAGCACTGCGCCAAGATAGTCCCTGTGCGAAAGAGGGGATGCAAACTTTTTGGAAAGCGGAGAAACCTTGAGAATAACGAGCGGAAAATCCTGATCGTAACCAAGCTCTTCCGCGCTTCCGAACCGTATCATTTTGCGTTCGGTATACTCCGCTCCGCCCCAAACGGTAAACTTGTCTTTGCTAAGCGGAACGAGAGCCACCTTATCTTCTTCCACAAAATCGGAAAAGGTAAAAATTCCCCGAGCAAAGCTTCTGCCGTAAAGATCGTTACAGCGCTTTATCCATTCCTCGTTCATACTATACCAAAAGCAAGTACACGAAGTATCCCGCGTATGCAACGAGCATGGTTATACCCGACCAGCGCGCAATCTTTTTACTCTTGAGCGAAACGAGCAGTATAAACAGTGCCGCAACAAACGCAACCGCCGTGTCGATAAAGAACTTGCTTTCAAACGGTACGGGGATAATAAGCGACGTAATTCCTAAAACAAAGAGAATATTGAAAATGTTGCTTCCTACGATATTTCCTACAGCAATATCTGCATTGCCCTTTCTTGCCGCGGTAACCGAAGTGAAAAGCTCGGGAAGAGATGTTCCCAACGCAACAACGGTAAGACCGATAAATCTATCGCTTACGCCTATGAACTTTGCAAGCCAGGTTGCGGAATCCACGGTTGCGTTGCTACCCAAAATAATCATTGCAAGACCGAAAACGGTAAATAAAATACTCTTCCAAACAGGCATATCTTTGATTTCCACTTCATCTTCGGGTGCAATAACTCCGCCGTTTGCCTTTTTAGCCTTGAATGCGTTTACAAACAGGATTGCAAGATATCCGACAAAGATAAGAAGCAATATTATTCCACCAACAAAGTTGATGCTTCCGAAAAGCCCCAAAACAAACAATACTACGGTTGCAAGAAGAACCATGGGGATATCCAAAATTTGAGAAACCTTGCGCACGGCAAGAGGAACAATCGTTGCCGATATTCCCAAAATAATGAGAACGTTAAGAATATTACTTCCCACGACGTTTCCAACCGATATCTCCGCGCTTCCTGCAAGAGCGGAAGAAATGCTGACTGCAGCCTCGGGCGCAGACGTTCCCATTGCAACAATGGTAAGACCAATTACGAGCTGAGGAATTTTGGCTTTGTTTGCAAAACTTGCGCTTCCGTCAACAAAAAGGTCCGAACCTTTTGCCAAGAGCACAAAACCCAAAGCCAGCAACAACACGTAAATTATTACTTCATACCACATATAACTTCCTCCTGAAAAAAGTTAGTTTACATAAAAAAACAAGACTATCTGCGTACGTAAAAATAAAGTCACACAGATAAGTCTCGCCTAATTACTTACATACCGGGTCATAAAGACCGTACTGACGGCAATGCAAACGCGTTTAACGCGTCGGCTACTCCCTTAGCTTATATATATTTTTCGGAAGTTTTTCTTCCAATCCACCCGTTTTGCCGAGTGTGTTTTCAGTATACATTCCTCTTGCGTTTTTGTCAAGCATTCCGACAACTTTTGCTTAAACTTTTAGGCTTTAATTCCGTTTATTATACTGTTTTCCACCGTGCTTTCGCCGTTTGTATGCACGTTGTTTTCTTTGAAAAGCAGGTTAAACACGCCCCTTGCGTTGATTACGGCACGCTCCTTTTGCGAGAAAATATTTTCGGTAATGGTGATATCACGATGTGCAAAGGACGACGAACCGCGTATAACAACCGTTGCCTCGCCTGCATCCTTACAGCACTCGTCGAACAGATTGTACTTTATATCCGCTCTGTGAACTCCGTCCGAATCGGGACCTACCGGGGACGGGTCAAACTCTATCGCTTGAGCATACGTTAAGAAATAATTATTTGTTATCTTAAGCACGTTTCTTCCCACACTCTTGATAGCAAGATAACACCGCTTGAAAGAATTGTTGTGAGAAACGACTATACCGTCCTTGTTGTCAACCACGGTAATACTCTCGCCGTTGTCAAGCATAAAATCAGAATTAATAACGTTTACCGAGCTTGCGTTAAGCACGCATATACCGTTAGTATTCTCTCCGTAAAACTTGCAGTTTTTTATCGTTACGTTTTCCGCGTCGCTTATAACGATACAACCCGTAAGAGAAGAAAACCTGCAATTGTCAAAAGTAACGTTTTTACTCTTGCTTATTCTTACCGTAAAATCCTTGTCACCGCTACTTATAAACTCAAAATCACTCAAAGTAACATCGCTTGCTTCTCTTACGTCCAAAACGTTACTCTCTCCGCGTATAACGCATCCGTTGCCAACCAAGCTTACGGACTCGCCACCAAGACATATAAACGCCTTTTTTACGTCGTGCTCACCACTTGGGGCAATTATTTCCTTTTCGCCTCTGATTATTGCCGTATTTATTAAACTTGTAATGCTCGTTTTTTCCATTTTGTCGTGTTTTACCGTATACGTACTAAGGTTTTTATTACAATTCCGTTCTTGACTCCATAGCTCTGGTAAGCGTTACCTCGTCGGCATACTCCACCTCGCTACCCATGCTTATACCCTGAGCTATACGGCTTACCTTAATGCCCATAGTCTTTATAAGGCGCGCAATATAAATAGCGGTTGCTTCGCCTTCCACGTCGGGGTTTGTTGCCATAATAACTTCCTTAACTCCGTCAAGTCTTTTAAGTAAACCCTTTACGTCTATATCGTCGGGTCCTTTACCGTCAAGCGGAGAAATGGTTCCGTTTAATACGTGGTACACACCCTTATATCCGCTAACCTTTTCCATTGCAATAACGTCTTTAGGATAGGACACCACACATATAATCGAGCTGTCCCTCGTCGAGCAAATATCGCACACAGGCTTGTCGGTAAAATCATTGCAAACCGCACACCTTCTCACCGTTTTTTTAACGTTCTGAATAGCATCGCAAAAGGCTTGGGCGCGTTCCTCGTCCCAATCGATAACCGAATATGCATACCTTTGCGCCGTTTTTGCTCCCACTCCGGGAAGAGTGGAGAAAAGCGAAGCCAATTGCGCTATGCTCTCTATTTTTTTCATAATCCCAAGCCTGCCATTCCTTCGGGAAGAATTTCTTCTTCGTATTCTTCTACCTGCTTATAAGCGTCGTTGAATGCCGCGATAAGAAGGTCCTCGAGCATCTCGAGATCGTCAAGATCCACAGCGTCGGGTTCTATCTTAATTGCGTCCACTCTCTTCTTTCCGTCAAGCGTTACGGTAACAAGCCCACCGCCTGCCGTTCCGTCGAAAAGCGAATCCTCAAGCTCTTCCTGAGCCTTTTTCATTTCTTCCTGAATCTTCTGGGCTTGCTTCATCATAGCCTGCATATTCATGCCGTTCATTCCGCCCATTCCGCCTTTAAATCCTGCCATTTTATATATACCTCTTTTTACTATTTTTTGATAATATTGAATTTAACACTACCCGAAAGTTTTTTCATTCTCTCGGCTTCTCTGTCCATATTAACGCCCGTCTTGCGCCTTTCCACAACGTATGCAAGAGTAACCCCGTCGTCACGGAAGGCTCGCTCTACAGCATCTCGAAAGGGCTGTGACATCAACGTTTCGTAATCGGTGGTATTTGCCTCCACCACAAGGTTTCTGTCCTCTATCCTTACTCTGTTCTGCGCACCTGCTACCGTATAAAAGGACATGGACTCGTTACGTCGGAAAAAGGTTGTAAGTCTTCCCCAAATTCCTATCGCGTCCATCGGTCTGTCGTCATTTTTTTTTTGCTCCGGCTCGACAGGTCTTGTCTGAGCGGAGTTATCGACGACCGTTACGCCGTTTCTCTCTATTCTTGCTATTCTTTCTTCCAAAGCGGAGATATCGCTGTCGTACAGTCTTGCCGCGCGCACCGCCGTCATTTCAAAGGTAATGAGCGGACTTACAGAATACCTCAAATCCGCATCCACCGACGAGAATATCTTTATTACCGACACGAGCGAATTAACCGAGCATCTTTCGGCTCTTATCAATATCTGATTTACCGCGTCCTCGCTTCCTCTGAGCATTTGCTTGCCCGTGGTCTTAGCCAAAAGCACGTCTTTGGCAAAGGATATGAGATCTTTGGCGACTACCGACATTATCTTACCCTTACTGCCTATAGCTTCAGCATTTTTAAGCGTTTCGCCTACGTCGCCCGTAATTATCGCGTCGAAAAGCGCGTATATCTCCTGACGTTTGCTCGTACCTAAAATATCAGTAACGTCGTCGTACGTTATTCTCTCTCCCTCTCTTACGCATCTGTCGGCAATGGAGAGCGCATCTCTTACCGAGCCCTCGCCTGCGTCTGCAAGAAGAGGTATAACGTCCTCGTCATAGCTTATTCCTTCCCTTTCGTATACCTGCTTTATTCTCTCTCCTATAAGAGAAGAGGGAACAAGGCGGAAGTCAAACCTCATACATCTCGATATTATGGTCTGGGGAAGCTTGTGAATTTCGGTTGTTGCTAAAATAAACACTACGTACGAGGGCGGTTCTTCCAAGGTTTTTAAGAAAGCGTTGAACGCGCCGGGTGAAAGCATGTGCACCTCGTCTATGATATAAACCTTGTACTTTCCGCTAACCGGCGGATACTTAAGCCTGTCTATGATATCACGGATATGATCCACGCCGTTATTGGACGCCGCGTCCATCTCTATTATATCAAGATTATTACCTTCAAGCGCTTTGCACGCGTCACACTTTCCGCAAGGCGATCCGTTTACGGGAGAAAGACAGTTTATTGCCCGAGCAAATATCTTTGCGCAAGTGGTCTTTCCCGTACCTCTCGTCCCGGTAAAAAGATATGCGTGTCCCACTCTGTTCTTCTCTACCTGATTAACGAGCGTCTTTATTATGTGATTTTGACCTATCACGCTTTCAAACGTAGCAGGTCTGTATTTACGGTACAGTTCCACTTTTCTTCCTCCAAAAAAACTTGTCGTCCTTTCTTTTGTTATCACTCTACTCTTTAGTATATACCAAAACCCACCGTTTTGTCAAACTTAACGTGTAAATAAGTTTATATTATTATATTAATTTTATTTTATCTTTGAAAAAATTTTTTACAATGCTCAAATAAATGACAAACTATTGTCAACAATTACGTGTTATAATACGTTTGCAAAAAGCTTAAAGGCAAAGTTTTTAAGGAATATTCCTTTTGTAAAAAATCTTTCTTTAGCCGAGTTAAGAAAATCAAGGAAATATGACCTCCCTTTTGAATTTCCTTTTTTTACAAGCCCCAACTCTTGGTTTTTAAACTTGATGCAAAAAGTTAAGTCTTGGCTTGTTTTTTAAGTCGGTTCCGAGGACTTTTCTTTATTTATATTTATTGACATTTTATTTAAGATTTTAATTTATATGTATTTAGATTGTCATTAACTTATACTCCATAAGTTGAAAAAAGAAGGCTCTTATGTTTTGTAAGAGCCTTCTTTTTTCATTTTTTTATCATACGTATACGTGATTTTGCGACAAAACACAGTTTTATCTGTACTCCGCAATTTCTCTTTTTACCTTTCTTTCAATATCCTTTTGCTTCAAGGTTTCCTTTTTGTCGTAGGTATGTTTACCTCTTGCAAGACCGAGCTCCACCTTAACGTAGTTGCCCTTAAAATACACCTTTGTGGGAACTAAAGTAAAACCCTTTTGCTTAACCTTTCCGAAAATCTTATCAATTTCCTTTCTGTGCAGGAGAAGTTTTCTATCGCGCTTAGCTTCCTTATTAAAAACAGAGCCTTTTTCATAAGGAGTAATATGACAGTTTTTCAAAATCAGCTCGCCGTCTTCAAAAAAGCAAAAGCTGTCTTTTAAGTTTATGTTGCCCATCTTGACAGATTTCACCTCGCTACCCTCTAACACTATTCCTGCCTCGTAGGTTTCGTCGATAAAATAATCAAAATACGCCTTTCTGTTGTCGGTAATTATTTTCATTTACTCTTGTTTACTCCTGTTTTTTTATAAAGATAATTTTCATTAATCTCTCTTTTAATAAAAATTTATCCTTAAATCAATAAAATCAATATCGTTTATATAGTAGTTCGGTCGATTCGTGAATCGCCCCTACATCAAAAGAACTAACGAGAACTAATTGTTTGCTTTGTTAAAGCACTAAGTTCGGATGCAACGTCACGTTGGTGCGAAGGCTCACTCCCAATTTAAAGGTTAATATTGAGATTGCCACGTCGCTACTCTCCTCGCAATGACGTAAAGAGGAACTAACGGTAGTTAATTACTCTCTTTGCTAAAGAACAAAGTTCGGATGCAACGTCACGTTGCAAAAAGGCTTTATTGCGGTGGACTGGTCCACTCCCAAACTGAAGAACACACTTCCTCTTATTTACTAGCTTTGTTAAAGTACTCTTATTGGATGCAACGTCACGTTGCTAAAAAGGCTTTATTGCGAGCAGGTCAAGCAAACTGTGGATTTTGCGACGGGAGCGTACTAAGCGTACGTGACCTAGAAAAATTTACAGTTTGCGATGAGATGCGACGCAAGAAAGACTTTTTCACTTGCCGACGCAGAATTTTGAGAATATCTCTCCCACAATTTCATCCTCGCTTGTTATGCCCGTTATACTACCAAGCTCTCGGTAGGCATTGTTAAGGTCGGAGGAAATAAGGTCGAGCGTAACGAAATCTATATTTTCGAGCGCGCGGTAAACATTACTGAGCGCACGTTCTACGGCATTGAGGTGTCTTAGGTTATTAATACGGCTTTCTCCTACGGTAACGTTTTTGCAAGCCACGTCGTACACGCGTTTTTTAAGGTCTTCTATGCCTTCGCCGGTAAGCGCGCTTATCTTAACGGAATCCTGTCTTTTAGGCTGAAGTTTATCGGTTTTGTTCTCTACGTATACGACTTTTGCGGACGTTTCCACTTTTTCAAACTCAGAGCCAGCCTCTATGACGTGCAACAAAACGTCACATTCTTTGGCTTCTTTTAATGCAAGCGAAACGCCTATCTTTTCGACGGTATCATCAGTCTTTCTTATACCTGCAGTATCCACTAAAGTGAACTTAATACCGTTGTACTGATAACTCTCGCTAAGTATATCACGCGTAGTTCCCTCTATATCTGTAACTATAGCTCTCTCATAACCGAGCAACGCGTTTAAGAGCTTACTTTTACCAACGTTAGGCTTTCCTACTATTGCAATTTTTACGCCCTCGCGCAAAATCTTACCGCTATTATACGTGTTTTTAAGGGAAATAATCTCTTCTTTTATACTTTCAATCTCCGCTTTGCTTTCTTCCTTAGTAGCCTCTTCAATCTCTTCTTCGGGATAATCGAGCGACACTTCAATCTTGGCAATAGCGGTGACAATTCTCTTCTGAAGAGCGCTTATACGACCGTAGAGCGCACCGCTAAGCTGGGAATAAGCGCTACGCGCCTGCGCCTCGCTTTGCGCGTTTATAAGGTCAATTACCGCCTCGCTTTGGGTAAGATCCATCTTACCGTTTACGAACGCTTTTTTGGTAAATTCACCTTTTTCCGCCATACGTACGCCTTTTTCTATGAAATATTCTATTATACTTTCGGTTACGGCAACAGAACCATGACAGTTAATTTCCACCATATCCTCACCGGTATAAGAATTAGGCGCGCTAAAATAAACGCACATACAATCATCCTTAATTTTACCTGTGTCGAGTATACCGTAATACATATACCGAGGTTTTACGTCTTTTTTAAACCCCGAGAAAATTTCTTTAACAAGCCCCAAGCACTCCTTTCCGCTAAGACGCACTATTGCAATAGCAGAAAGAGTTGGAGGGGTGGAAAGCGCTATTATAGTATCCATTATCCTTCCTCTTTTTTTCTTTAATAACCGATTATTTTTCCTTTATTATAATAATTAATCTTCAAACGGATCGTCGTTTTTTGATTCTCCGTTTTTCTTAAACGGGTTATTATTATACGGATCCTTAAAAATTTCCTGTGTTTTTTCCGCATCAGTCTTAAAAGGATCTTCAACTCTGATATTTGGACCGTACTCTATTCTTATACGCGGTTTTTCATCCTTAATAACACCCGTTATACCGCGTTCCTTAAGCTCGGGATGAAGAGCAAGGTACTGTTCGTCCTCTTTTACTCCCTCGTAATAAACAGTAACCATATATGCCCAAACCAAAGATATAAGAGTGTTTGCATAAACGTAAATAATGCTTGAAATATAATTACCTATTCCTACAAACAAACCGAAAATCGAAGTAACGTTTGTAATAATAAATGACAAAATAAAATTAATAAGTAAAAAAATCAAGAACTGAATAAAAAGTCTTTCCTTTCTTCCTTTCATCATTTCTTTACTCTTTTTTATACAATCTATTGCCTTCATATTCGGGTTTTCCACCTTTATTAAAAAGCATAAACTGTACGAGTAAGCCTTTATTATTCCCGGCACTATAAACAGCAATCCCCAAGCTAAAATCTTCAAAGAATACAAAACGGTAAGACAAATTCCTCCCCATAACTGAGAGAACATTGTTTTTACGTCGATTTCTTGCTTATTTATAATTTTATATGAAACGTAATAATTTATATATGTTGCAAGTAAAGTTATAAAGCTTGCTGCTAAACTTATCGCTACGTCCATAATAACAGAACTTATATTATCAGCATATACCATCACTATATCCGATAAAATTCCGTTTATCGTTGTATTTGTTATTACAGCGTTAGGGTCTTGAAGCAATAAAAAAAACTCGTTTACAATATTTGTCACCGCTGTATTAAGATTATTGAGTATTATTAATGATATGATGGAATATATAAACATGGGTATTGCTATAAACAGAGCCGTTAAAAACGTCCTGTTATCCTTTAACCCACCCAATGATTTTGCCGTTACTTTTTTGTATGATAACATTAATTTCTCCTTTTCTTTATTATTATATATATAATTATTTATAATAAAATCTTTTGATTACAATAGTTGGGGGTGGACCTGTCCACTAACCCACTTTTATTATTTGTTTACTTTGTTAAATTACAATTTTTGGGTGTAGACCTGTCTACTACAGTATATATTATTATTTGATTATTGTCAATCTATAATTAAATTATCTTTTTCACTTTTCTTTTAATTAACCTTATTCTTCTTTATTTATTAACAATTTAATAACAACTCATGTTAATAAGTTATCCACAGTGTTGATAATTTTTGTGGATAACTTTATTTTTCTTATTTTTTATTCTTATAATAATTTAATCTTAAATTTTATCCACAAGAGTTATTAACTGCCTTAAAATCTTATACATATCTTATAAATATCTTATCCACCTTTCATTTGTTGATAAAATCTCTTAATTTTAGTCTTAAATTTGTGATTTTTAGCTTAAAACCAACTGAAAAACACAATTTTTATTTTTTATCCACATTTCCACCGCAATAACCATTCATACATTCTAATAAATATTTAAATAATATAATATAACAACGGGAAAAAGTGAAGAAGAGTGATTGACAAAAAAGTGAAATTTCTATTATAATAAGAATATGGATAACTTATACATAAAAAATAAATACTCTGACTTTTACACACAGTTTGAAAAGTATTGTTCACTTCTCGTTGAGTGGAATGAGAAAATAAATCTTACGGCAATAACCGATCACGACGAAGTTTTTACTAAACACTTTGTTGATTCTCTTATTGGTGAAGAATTTATAAAAAAGAACGCTACCGTTATTGATATAGGAACGGGAGCAGGTTTTCCTTCGCTTCCTATCAAGATAGTAAGAGATGATATTAATCTTACTCTTAACGACTGCTTAAATAAACGTCTTATATTTTTAAGCGAGGTTATAAAAGAGCTTAATATAAATAAGGTAAGAACCGTTCATTCCAGAGCTGAGGATTTACCCAAAAATGAAAAGTATGATTATGCTCTCTCTCGTGCCGTTGCTTCGCTTAATACCTTATGTGAGTATTGTTTGCCTTTTGTAAAGGTGGGAGGATATTTTATTGCATATAAGTCAAAGGATATAGACGAAGAACTTAAGAATAGCGAAAAGGCTATAGAAATTCTTGGTGGTAAAATAGAAGAGGTTAAGGAAATAGAAATTCCAGATACAGATATATTGAGAAAGTTGGTATTTATAAAAAAGATAAAGGAGACCCCTGCTAAATATCCAAGAGGTAAAAATTTACCTAAAACCAAACCTTTAACTTAAAATTAAATTGAAAAGTCAAGTTAATTTTGACAATTTTTGTAATAAAATTATTTAAATTTAATATTTTAAGTGAAAAATGACGAAAAAGCTCCGATTGTTGGGAAATGTTATCCACAATTGGAGTTTTGTTATATAGCAAAATAGTCTACCTATAGGTAGACGGCAAAATTTGTATTTTTTAGGCTATTAATTGTAATTGCTCGTTAAAAAGTTCTTGTGACGTTGCGTATCCTAATACTTCTCTTGGATAATTATTAAGCCAGGATTGAACGTTGTATATGTCCTGTTTTGAATATTTTGCAAGATTAGATCCTTTGGGGATTAGTCTTCGGATCTCACGGTTTAGACGTTCGTTAGTTCCTCGTTCGTATGCGGAGTATGGATGGCAGTAATAAACGGTAGTTCTTTTCTTATTGCCGAACACGGACTTTTCCATTCCTTTAACGTTAGAAAACTCACAACCGTTATCTACCGTTATGCTCTTAAATATTTTAGAAAAGAGTTTACCGTATTGACGTTCCAAGGAGTTGAGCACGGTTACTACCGAACTTGCCTTTTGGTTTGGGATCTTAAATATTAATTCTTGACGCGTCAGGCGTTCAGAAAAAGCAAGTATGCATTGTCTTGTCGGTCCGCAAACACAATCAAGTTCCCAATGCCCGAAAGTTTTACGTTGATTAATTTCATCCGGGCGAAACTCTATACTTATTCCACGTGGAGCACGTTTAGCAACCGTCTTCCTATACGTTTTCTTTTCCCTCTTTGCAATGGTTATAGTGTCGAAAATTCCAATTTCAATATAACGGTAAAGTGTTGTTTTGCTAATAGTAAAACTAAAAATCTTGTTACGTACAATCTGACCGAGAGCTGCACAAGCAGAAAACTTATCATTCTTAACCTTGTTTTCGATGTATCGGATAAATTCGTAATTATCACCTATTTTGAGTGGACGTCCTTTTGCTGTGCATAAATAATCATAACGTTCTTGAGCAAGGTTTGCTGAATATCTTATTTCTTTTTTATAGTACGTCTTATCTAGAACGCCTTTTACAAGATAATGATCCTGTTTTGTAGTATGCTCATACTTACCACGTTCAAGCTCACGGTAGATGGTTCTAAGACTTACCCCGACTTGCTTTGCGATCTCTGACTTAGATACTTTTGCGTTATATAACGTTTCAATCTTTAATCTTTGTGTGTACGTTAAATTTTTACTTCCTTTTTGTCTCATAATAGGATAAGCTCCTTAATAGAATAAACTTCGTTAAAATTTTGGTCGATGATTTTATCATAGTTCTTTTGGTTTGTCAAGTGAATAAGTGTACAGGTTGCGACATTTACAGGGGAGCGAACTCGAAGAAGGCAAAGGGCGGAAATCCCCAATTTCCCCCTCTGCACACCCCGATCACTATGTCGCACATAAGCTTTATAGGTGAGCTAACTTTTTTTAGGTTTAATAAGGGAGAATGTTTACATTAAGTCAGGCTTATCTTCGATGAATATATTATACTTACGTATATACGTACGTAGGTTTGACGGTTAAAAATCATGGAATATTAAAAACGAATATAAGTATTTTATTAAAAAAATAAAAATATATTGACTTTTTACTCAAAATAGTTTATTATTTAATTGCTACACAAAATAATATCCATTTTAGGCACTTTTCCAATATCGGTAAAAAGTGTATTTTTTGGTCGCCTTAAATGGATAATTTGTGTAGCAACAATGACCAATTCTTACACTTTTTATACTTTAAGGAGATATTTATGGAAAAGAAAGAATTAAAATGTCCTATTTGTGGTGAGCCAACTAACGTGTATATGGGAAAAGCGAGAAAAGACTGTTTATGTTATAAGCACGGTAGAATGGCTAATTCTGGAGAAATAAGTCAATGTACAGATTGCGGGAAATGGAATAAAAAAGGTACTACTTGTGAATGCAAAAAAGCAAAAGAAGAAAATAAGGTAGAAAACGAACTTGCTTGTTTGGTGTGTGGAGAACCGTCTAACGGAAAGCATTTTTGTATTAAATGTTGGAATAAATACAAAGATAAATCAATAGACTTGAGAATTACGCATTGTAATACAACACAAATATTAGATGAATATGGAAATAAAACAAAGAAAGCAAAAGACGGCAGATTTGTGCGTAGTCTTTCTGAAAAAATTATATTAGATTATTTTTTTGATAATTATATACGAGTAATATACGAAAAAACAATACCTTATATAAACGAAAAAGGAGAAGAAAAAGAACTTCATCCAGATTTTTATTTGAAAGACCATGACTTATATATAGAATTTAATGGCTTAACTAATAAATCATACTTAAAAATGAAAGAATACGTAAATAAAATTTATAAAGAAAAAGGCTTAAAAGTTGAAATATTAGAATCAGAAGATATTGACGATATTGAAAAAACAATGGAAAAGCTTTTAAGTAAATATCCTAAAAAGTAAACAGCAAAAAAAAGAAAAATAGAGGTGGGATGTCCAAGTGATAAATCACTTTGGATCATCTCCACCTCTTAATTTTTTATTAATTTTTTTTATTTTATAGCAAAAACTATTGACTTTTTTATTAAAATTGCATATAATAATATTGTAACAAGTTTGCATATGTTGTAGGTTTTCCTATGTTAGCAACTTGATAAAAAACAAATGGCATACGTTGTAGGTATTCACCTATGTTCGCCATTTGTTTTTTTTATTTTCTTCGTCTATTTTTATAATTACGGATTTTACTTTTAACCAGTTTAAAATCAGCAGAGCTAAAAGACATATTCTTTATTGGATTAGCACTAAAATTTTGCTTACGCTCATTAATAATTCCGTTGCGTATGTAAGCAATAGAAGTATCAAACTTTTTAGGATTTTGTTTTAATTTCATATTTTTTCTACCAAATGTATATTCACTATGAGTTATGCCTATAGCATGATATCTATTACCTTTTTCTTCAAAAATATAATTAGGATGTTTAGTTTTATTGTTATACCTAAATTCGTTTTTAGATATAATTTTTTTCTTATTTCTACTCACTTTCCTCACCGCCTTTGTCACGATATTTTTTCAGCTTATTCTCCACCAGGTGTGACTTTTGGTAGTCGTATTCCTCTCTGCTTGGCACAACGTCAGCATAATACGGTAGATTGTCTATTCCAGCTTCCGTAACGTCGTCAGCAAGATACTCACTGAAACAGTCCGTTGCGAACGTATCGGAGTAAACCTTTTTCTTGGACAGATAGTAAAACTTTTCTATAGGCTCTCCATCCATCTTTCCGCTTTGTTGGTTTATAGTAAGAGTGTAGTAACCGTATCGGTTGTACGTTCTGACGTATAGATTGTGTATCCAGGATACGATCTTGGTGTAAATGTAGTAACGTAACGTCATTTTGCCAGAATAGAAATTATACTCGTCATTGTAATCAGCATACCGAGGATACAGCCAGGCGTGCAACAGCTCTTCTATCCAAAACAGGGGCATAGCAAGCTTAAGCTCTGAGCTTCCTGCAATCTGATTGATATAAGCAAGCTCACGACAGTCTGCTCCCAAACTTTCCGGGCGTTGATCATCGAAAAACACCATAGCATAAGGAAAGAAATCTACCGTGCAGCGCCCCCTGATCAGTTTGACAAAATCATTAAAAAGATCGTTTAGTTGGTTGACGTTATCGTCATCCTTTTTTTGACCTCTCGTATCGAGCTGGTTTCCACGTTCCTTTCCTGCCTCCATTACAACAATTATCCCGAAGTCAAAGAACGGACGTTCACGATCTGCGTCATAACCTTCCTCATACTTCCTACCTAAACGCAGAGAATCAAAGTTAATAACGTGGGAATACTCGCCCTCTCGCTCATCAGAGTGAAAGTCTGACGTTACGATCGGAGAATTGCCAACGAACTCTATACGAGAATTTTCTTTTATTGCGTAATTCGAAATGGTTATACTCTTTCTTGTGTAAATAAAAAGACACTGCGCGTAAACTTCCATTGCCTTCCAGATCGTTACGCTGCGCAATCCGTCATGTACCTTTAGCGGATAATTTTTGACGTCATAACCAAACAAAAAACCAGCATCTTTACTTCTACCGTATTCAATCTCTAATGACTTAATAAACTTCTTAGCAGAGCGCAAGGACCAAATTGTTTTATCATTAAAACAAGCGAAAAGTTCGTCCTCAAAAAGTCGCCAATTAAAATCAGGGAAAAGTAAAGACTTCTCCAACATTGTCTTTTTTGCCTGATCTCTGAATATATTGGAAGCTGAAAGTGCCATATCCGTAATGCACGTTGTTTTCTTACTTCCCATTGTGCCAACCGACATTGATATGATCGGAAGCTCTTTAATGAAGTTTTCGTTAAAGCCCTCTAATGCGTTTAAGAATCGCTTAGCTCGTTTTTTACGCACGTAGAGAATAATCAGACTTATTGCCGGGATCCAAACGAACACAGGAAGTTGGAGAACGGGAGCTAACCTGCAAACAGTTCGTACAAATATTGAGTATAATGCAGAAAAATTAAACGATACTACGAAATAAAAGACAAACGCAAGAAGCTCTGCGAATATAGCAATAATGTTGAAGAACAGGAAAAACGTCAGAATGTATAAAGATAGGATCCGCTTCTCTTCCACTAAGAAAATAAACATATCACGGACATAAACCTTGCAGGGCTTGTATACGTAGATCTCAAACTTAAGGAAGAGCTGAAGAGGTTTTGTCTGCCGTCTCTCAACGTTTTCTTTTGGAATAGCGAACTGCTTAAATATAACCACAATGCAAAGCACCAGAGGTATGAAGATCGCTGAAAATTTTGCAAGAGGGTCTAAAAAATCCACAACTGCAGCAATGTACGCATTAAAGTTCTGAGACGTCCACAGCACTTTCCACCACTTTTGAATAAGAACGGTGAACTCGTTCCAGGTTAACGGTAGCTGCGCATCAATATCCGGAGGAACGGTAGCAATACCCGGTATCCTCGTTGGCACGTCCGTACTGAAAACGAACTCAAAGTAATATACGATAGAATCGAATAAGTCGAGAAAAGCCTTGCAGACGTTGTCGAAGAACTTGGAGTAATTGGCAATGCAGAACCATAAGAAAAGCCCATAAACGACAACCCAGACTATGTAATATGAAATTCTTCTTGCTTTACTCATAAAAGATTACAAAAACTCCAAATAAAGTAGCTCAAAACGAGAGCCACAACGATTACGATAACGATTTTAAGAATGATTAGCAGAATCTTTTTCACTTTTTCCGCCTCCGATTAGACTTCTTGCTATTCTTCTTTTTAGGCTTGTCCTTGTCCTTGCCGCCAAAAATAAGCTTAAACAGAGATATAACAATCTTCAGAACTACAACCAAAACTATAATTCCGACAATAATAGCAATAATTTTAACAAGTAAAGCCCACCAATCAAAAGGCTCTGGCACTTCAGGATGCTGGATAGGAGGAAATATATCTATAACGTCTGAAGACACAGCGAGTACGGTAGCAACACCGTTTTTACAGAAAGTAAAATCTATAAATGTAAAATTTAAAAAGACATCAGTCTGAGCTACGTATGCATGCGTTCCGTCCGACGCGGCGACAGCCCCCACATTATTAAGATAGCAGGGGGCGGTGTAGTAATCAGATAAGTCAAAATGAAAAATATATGCTGTTTTTCCTGTTCTCCCGGCACTTTGGCTTAACGTGCCCAATTTTTCATAATAAGTTTCGTTGATTTTATAAAAATCGCAATAAACAGATTTAGATAAACTATTGTAGTCACCATATGATACTTTTTGAATAGTATCAAAAGTATCGTTATATGTACTATTTGTGCCAATAAATTGCTCCCACCAGTTAGGAGAAACTTGCTCTTTATACTCTAAAGTCTCTGCTTTAACATATACATCCTTATATCCGTACTTCTCGTTGTAGGGATCCTCAAAAAGCTCTGCAGGAAGCCTACCGTCTTTTACAGGTATACTGTCATATTCCTGTCCGGGGAGATATGTGTCTGCATAAGAGTACACCCAATTACTTAAATCATCAGAAGAAACGTCATAATCTACCGCTCTTGTATCCTCGGAACAAAAAGAATAAGTAAGTTTATCATAAGAACCCATTCTCCCTGATGGAGTAAAATTCCCGGATATGTTATACGTATAATCGTAATAAACTTTAGGAACGGTAGCTGTTCCGCCGTTGGTTTTACTGCCCCAACCGAGCTGAGGATAATAGCCGTTAAGCTTATCCGAAGTAATACCTACCCATTTATATCTATTAGCATGTAAATTAACGTTGTCCCGTGTATCACTTACAACGATAGGACTTGTACGGTATCGCCAATACTCAAAATGGATCTCCGATACTTCTCCATACTGCTCAAGAATATCATTCGGAAGAGCAAAAGCAACAGAATTAATTTGTCCTTTAGGATAATCGTATACTTTTTCTTCAATATTACGGTATACCATTGGAATAATAGTATCAACTCTGATAACGTCATACTCTTCTTTTGTGACTTCAAGTCCCGAATTTCCAAAAACAAATAAATATCTGAAACCGACAGTAAAAGTAGACGGAGTAGTATTGTTGTCACACATAAGCTTAACTTCAGATACGTCATAATAACGTTTAGTATTATCTGTATGAGTGTTATATAACAGTTCAGGCTCGGAAACAACGTACTTAACGTACTTACCGTCTTCTGTTGCCTTGACGTAGCTAAGCTTATAACTGTTCCAATGCCCAGAGTTGTTAGTCTGGATGTGTATACGGTTATCTGTACTGTCTTTTAACACTTTATCTGTAGGATTATAGACATATACAAAATATAGAGGGAGTTCAGCCTTATCGGCCCAATACTCTATAAAGTCAATAACCGTAATATCCGTTTTAGTCGATAAAGATGCTTCATCAAAGCCTTCAGAAGCTTGTAGTTCTTCCAAAGGCGATAATTCTTCAGCTAAAACTTTCGGTGCAGAGAAGTGGATGGGGGACACTAAAAAGCTTAGAAGAACCAAAACAGCACTTAAAAATGCTAAAATCTTAAATTTAACCTCGTGCAAGATGTCCATGATATTCCACCTCACCGTTTATTATAAATTCACCGTCAAAAGATATTAGCTTGTCCGTAAGAAGCTCGTTGACTGCCGGCAATACATAGTTGTTTTTATAGTTCTCAATTTCTTCCTTATCATTGTAATTATTATAAATCATTTCATTGCCATAAGCCATATTAAATCCGAACATTATGAAAAAATGCCCATCTTCAAACGAAAACATAAAATCAACACACCTATCGTCTAAATAGATCACACTGGGTTTAGAGTAATATCTATCAGACTCGTTTAGAACAGTATAAGTTTCGGATATTTCGGTTACGCCTTGGGCTGTCTCTTTATATACCGTTACGGTAGCACCTTTTTCAAGGGTTACACCTACAGCTTGAACGATCATTGTTTCACCCATTGAGTAACAAAAGAAATTAACCGGACAATAGCAAGAACGAAGAGTAGCTCCTAAAGGGTTTTCGTCCTGATGATACTCATTATAATCGTGACCGTCAAATCCGTCCTGAAGGCAGTGAGACAAATACCAGACGTTACGACTTCCTATAAGAAAATCTGTCAAAAAAAGATTAGCATCTACTTTTTTAACCTCGGGATTAACAAAATCAGGCAAAGACTGATTATCTTTGCCTGATGTATTTGCTGTAACAAGGAGGGGTGCTACAGCTAAAATCCCGCAAAAACAAACTACCAAAAATATCCAAAATTTGTTTTTGTTTCTTTTACTCATAATACCTCCAAATTATTCAGACCACTTAACTTCCTTAAAGGTTGCTTCCGTTCCGTATGCAGTTAAGTATACAGGATAAGCAGACTTTGAAACTGTACCATCAGCATCTGTAGCGTCTTTAAGTATATAATTACCATCGTCATCACAATGACTTAAGAACTCAATTACTTTATTGCCAACAGTAACTTCATACTTTGAGCCTGTAGCTGTTACGGTTTTCTTAACCGACATCTTAATATCCTTAAGCGAACTAAGTCCATAATAGGAAAGAGTGTAGCTATTAGAATATACATTAGCAGTATCAGGTGCAGTATGCTGTTCGGAACCAATCCAAGTATTATAGTCAGGGTGAGCAATAACACGAAGTAGTTCGGAATCCTTGTCATAATCCAACATAAATGCCACACCGTAATAAGCAGGACCGCTCGAAACGTCAAAACCAAACGTTATGCCTGCCATTGTATCCTCATCAATAGTAATTTTAAATGAAAGTGTAACGTTAGCACGCTTAAACTCTTTTCCGTCCTGATCAAAGAGCTTAGCCGAACCATGTGCAGCAATATTCTCTTCTTCAGACTTAAAGCTAATTACGGCTCGTCCGTCCTGAGTAAATTCACAATCCCCAGAACAGGTTGCATTAGTGCACAAATACTGAGCATCTTCAGATACCTCAAGCACGTGTTCGTAACCGCCTACCCAATCACGGGCATCCATATTCTTAAAACCCTTAGACACAAGTCCGATAGAGCCTACAACCATTACGGCGCCAAGACCAAGTGCGACGCCTGCAACTATTTTACTTTGTTTTCTTGTCATATTTTTTATTTACCTCTCTTTTTAATTTTTCTTTTTCAATTCCGAAATAAGCTACCGTGCGCTTATTCCGTTTACCTTTTTCGTTATAAAAATGGTCGACAATCTGCCCTTTTGCCACGCTGTTCAAATCATACGTACTGCCTTTATATTTAGGTTTCTTCTTATCTGAAGCAGTTACTATCATATTAGGCATTGACGTTTCAACTTTGCCAACAAAAGTAAAATTTGGGTTTAGTTTTAATTTTCCGTTCTTACCTTTAACCCAAGCTTTTTCTGCAGGAATTAATCTTACACCTTTATTTTTCAAACTGTAATTTACGTTTGACATTTTTATTCTCCTATGCTACAATAATGAAGACCACCAGCCCCTGTATGGGGAAGCAACGGCTGATGCGCGTTGACAGAGAAGAACGTTTGGTCTTCGTGCGTAGACTTCTCACTTAACCACTCTTTTTAAGGGTGGTTATTTTTTTATAAGATTAGTAAAATGTGATAATTACATCATTATAAACTTTCCTTCTTTCATCTAAAGAAAGGACACGATTTAATTTTTTTTGTTTTACTAATACCGAAGAATGATAATTGCAAGAAATAAAATGCTTATCATAATCACCTTTTTTTGTTTCCATAAATCTTTTGTGTTGTTTCATTAATCGTTCATGTTGCCTTTGACTCGAATTAAAACGCCTTCTATTTTTTAATAACATAAACACCTTCCTTTAAAACGGTAGCACCATTTCCATTTGGTTACTTACCTCGTTCAATTTCACTTCCGATTCTTCACAAATCTTATCGAAGAACGAAGTGAAATTTGTTTTTTTATTTTCTTCCCTTGCCTTTTTGACAAGCTCGTTCTTATAAAATTTTCCTTTGCCTTTTGGTCTGCCGTCGTTCCCAATTTCCTCGTAGACTGTTATTTCGTCTTCGGTAATCATAACGTAGCAACCAATTCTTCTATATAACTGCGACAACGTATCGTTAGAGTTTGTTTTATAACTGCTGTACCAATAGTTAAGAGGTACGGTAGTCGTTATTACAATCATTTGTCCGTTAAAGACCTTATTAGCAAAACGAGATTTAACGGAGCTTGTGGTATTATTGTCGAGTATTTTAAGTAAGTCTTCAAACTCAAACGATTTATCACGCAAATCATCTAAGATGATTGCTTTTTGGCCCAGGTAATCCTGGAACGGATCGTTAGAGCTTGATGAGATACAAAAGTCATATCCCATACTGGTTAATAACTTTTTTGCATAGTACGTTTTACCGCAGCCACCTTTACCGCAAATGAACATTACGTCCATTTTTCTGTCGGTTGTCAGCGTCAACCATTGACAATGCAATCTCCAGAGTTTTTCAAGCTTAGTAAAAGCCGTTGTTTTTTCGCTAATAGGTAGCGAGTTTACGTATTCCAACTGTTGAGCATAACTATAATTTTGAAAATCACCTAAAACTTTTGCGTTTTCTATTTCCGTTTCAAAATCGAAGTTTGCAACAACTTCAGACGTTGGATATTGATATTTGTTTTTTTGACTGTCGTTACCGTGTGTTAAGTAAAGTAGCATATCCGTGGAACGTCCACGAACCTTGTTTACTTGTGATTCCTGCAAACCAAACCACTCTGCGACTTGTTTAGTATCTACCCCCGAAGTACCAAAATTTAAATATATATGGTAATGCGGAGCAGTATCGTCTTTATCATGAAGTATGTACGCCCACTTTTTAATCGTCTTGTGTGCTTTTAAGGTTTCTTGAATATCACACTTGAAAAATTCCACACGGGATTCGACTTCGCATTGTTTAAGATACATTATTTAACCCCTTTGCATCCAAACAAGAAAAATCTTGCCATTTTTGCATTTATTTTTTTTTTGTTTTTTTGTTTTTGCTCCTATAACATTTGTTTGAAAATTGCCATTAAAACATCGACCACTATGGAATTCCCTGCTTGCTTATACAACTGTGAGTTTGACATCCCACTTGCAATCGCATTATCAATTTCAGCATCTTCAAAACCCATTAATCTCCAACACTCTGTGGGTGTTAATTTGCGAATCCGATATGGGCTTTCAATTATACCTTGTCCATTACGTTTTAAGTCTGCACCGCATTGTCTTGTCAATGTGCCAACCACACTACTATCCGCACGAATTTGTTGATTGAATCCATCCAATACGAGAGGCTCTATAAACCTAAGTTCTTTAAGGTCGAAATTGTCGGGTAATTCACTTGATATGTAATTCGATACATCGCAGCGGCGAGTTCCTTCTCCCGTTGTAAGTGTCGAAGCAATCGTCTTGTTTATCAACGATTTATTATTATTCCCCGTCCATTTTTCATTGTTAGCCATTATATATCTAATCATCTTATCACTCAAATAATACTTCTCGTCAACTTCCTTTTCAAGCATATCTTTAAGGCGCAGTTTCAACGTAATTGTTTGTGGGAATTCGTAGTAGTTATCGCCCAATATACTAACCATAAAACAACGCTCACGATTTTGCGGTATTCCATAGTCTTTTGCATTAAGCACTTGCCATTTGTTTTTATAGCCTAATTGCTCAAGTTTTTCTTGCCACTTCGCAAAATGTTGTATGCTCTTCGCTCCAATTACGGCAGGTACATTTTCCATTACAAGCACTTGGGGTAATTCCTTGCACTCATCGAGCAATCTCTCAACTTCCCAAAGTAGTCCGCTTCTTGTTCCACTACCTTTTGCCATACCTTTGCCTAAACCTGCGTTAGATAGGTCTTGACAAGGAAAAGAATAAGTCATAATATAACAATACTTATCAGCATCAACAATCCCTAAATCGTTAGCATTAATTTTCGTTATATCACTCGTTTCAAAATCCGTTCCGTGAATCGCATTATAACTTTGGACTGCGTACTTATCAAACTCACAAATTCGGTAATGCTCAAAATCCACACCAAGATTCTTTAACGCTTTTGATTGAGCGCCAATCCCTGCGAATAACTCAATCAATCTAATAGGTTTAGTAATTTTAAGCCTTTCAGTTCCATCAAACATCGATATTTGCATCTTCTCTTTTCTCCATTTGATTTTCTAATTTTCTTGAATTTTTAATTGCAAAAATTATTTTTGCACCTTTTGCCTATTTTTTTGCACTTTTTTTGCCTATTTTTGCACTTTTTGCCCGAACCGCTGGACAAGCCCTCAGCGGTTTCGCACAAAAGTATTGAGTTTTGGTAGTTTTCTTTACATTTTATAAGGAGAACGGCACATTTTTACAATAGGCTTGTTATTGTAAAAGCAGTAATTTTTGCACCTTTTGCCCTATTTTTAAATTTTTGAATTTAAAGGGCAGTAAAAAGTCTACTTGGCAGTTTCTGGAAGAACGTCAGCAAAGGCTTTCATAACTTCCATTTTTCCCGAATATCCGGGATCACGTCCATCACACTTGTCGTTGGGGAAATACTTAACTTCAATAGGAATAAGCTTGTCCCCACATTTTACGTAGTAATTCACGTAAGGTTTTTCTTTGTTGTCCTTTTTGTCTACGTAAGTTCCTTCTTTTTTGAATAATTGTACTGTCATAATCGACTCCTTTTCGGCTTTACGCCATTAAAAATTTATTTATAAAAGGCTTACCGCCATTTATATCATTGCTTATCACTAAAATCCTTGTGATAGTGAGTATTAATTTTATTAACGATTAGTAGCGAAATAAAAAATAATACTATAAAAATTACAAATAAAATCATAGCAAACATCCTTAGTAAAAAAATCTATAAAAGCCTACAGGCATAATAATCAGGGGGAACGACTATAAGCCGTCGTTCAGGGCAAGCCTTAAAACAAGGCAGAGCAAAGAGAAAAGACAAAAAGAAAAAATTTCTCTTTGTCTAAAAGTATAAAACTAAACAACTTAAAATTAAATTACAGAATTTTCAAAAAACAGTTGACAATGCAAAATATAAGTGTTAAAATTATCGCAAGTTAATAAATAAACCTTTGATTAAGAGTAGTAACTGTAGTTTAAGGTCCTTACAGAGAACAACGGGTAGGTGTGACGTTGTGGACGGATTATAGCGAATGGACTTATGAGGGCGAACGAAAGTCAAGAAAGACGAGTAGCAATCGACGAGAGCCTGACTCGTAAAAAGTGGGAGCGTATGATAGTACGTTAAAAAAAAGTGGGTGCTTTATGCATCAATACGGGTGGTACCACGGTTAATAATCGTCCCGAGAGCGTAATAAAAGCGTTCTCGGCTTTTTTATGAAAAAGTAAAGAACGTATATAATAAATTAAGTAAAATAATCTTATATATGGAGGTATATAAAAATGGAAGAAAAAGTTATTCCTTACAAAATTTATCTTGAAGAAAACGAGATGCCAAAGTATTGGTATAACGTAAAGGCTGACATGAAGAAAAAGCCTGCTCCTCTTCTTGATCCTAAAACATTAAAACCCATAACGGAAGACGAACTTTCTAAAGTTTTTTGTAGAGAACTCGTAAAGCAGGAGCTTAACGAAACGGATAGATTTATTCCCATTCCTCAGGAAATTTTGGATTTTTATAAGATGTACCGTCCCTCTCCACTTGTAAGAGCGTATTGCTTGGAGAAAAAATTAGGAACTCCTGCAAAGATTTATTATAAGTTTGAAGGTAATAACACGTCTGGATCTCACAAGCTCAACTCATCCATCGCTCAGGCATACTATGCAAAACAGCAAGGACTTAAGGGTGTAACCACCGAAACGGGAGCAGGACAGTGGGGAACAGCTCTTTCTATGGCTTGTTCTTATTTTGGACTGGACTGTAAAGTTTATATGGTAAGGTCGTCTTACGAACTTAAGCCCTTTAGACGTGAGGTTATGCGTACGTACGGAGCTTCCGTTACTCCTTCTCCCTCTATGGAAACCAAGATTGGAAGACAAATAAACGAGGAATATCCCGGAACAACAGGTTCGCTTGGATGCGCTATAAGCGAGGCTGTAGAATGTGCAAGCGAGAGAGAGGGTTATAGATACGTTTTGGGTAGCGTTCTTAACCAAGTTCTTCTTCATCAGACGGTTATCGGTCTTGAAACCAAAACCGCGCTTGATAAGTACGGTATTAAGCCCGACGTTATTATAGGCTGTGCAGGCGGTGGATCTAACCTTGGCGGTCTTATTTCGCCTTTTGTTGGTGAACAGCTTAGAGGCGAAAATAAGTATCAGTTTATTGCAGTAGAGCCCGAAAGCTGTCCTTCGCTTTCTCGCGGTAAGTATGTATACGATTATTGTGATACGGGTAGAGTTTGTCCGCTTTCTAAAATGTATACCTTAGGTAGTGGATTTATGCCTGCAGCAACCCATGCAGGTGGACTTAGATATCACGGCATGAGCGCCACTCTTTCTGAGCTTTACGATCAGGGTATTATGGAAGCAAGAACGGTTAAACAAACCGAGGTTTTTGCAGCCGCTGAAGAGTTTGCAAGGGTTGAGGGAATTCTTCCTGCGCCCGAGTCCGCTCACGCTATAAAGGTAGCTATCGACGAGGCAAGAAAGTGTATTGAAACGGGCGAAGAAAAGACAATCGTGTTTGGTCTTACCGGAACCGGATATTTTGATATGATGTCGTATGAAAAATTCCACGACGGAGTTATGACCGACTATATTCCCACCGATGCCGAAATTGAAAAATCCTTAGAAAAAACTCCCAAGTGGGCAGACCCACAGTCAAAATGAGTGGGCAGACCCACAGTTAAAATGAATTATTTACTTTCATTGAATAAAGTAAAGAGTGGGTAGAATATATTTAAAATAAAAAAACTGACTATTATTAATTATTAGAATTGAAAAAGAACAATAATAGGGAATACGCCTGCGTATCAGACCCACAGTCAAAATAAGTGGGCAGACCCACAGTCAAAATAAGTTATTTAATGAAATATTAAAAATAATATTAAAATATATTATTATGTAGGGGCGATTCATGAATCGCCCGTACGAAATTTAATTATTGAAAAATAAATAATAAAAACAAAAAAACTCCGATTAAATGTCGGAGTTTTTTGTATACGTATATGAGATTTTAGTAAATTTTATTCAACTTCAAGATTTTCAAAAAGAAATAAATCATTATCCAAAAATTCAAGAACAGTCATTCCAAAGCCATTAGCTAAAAGTAAAACGGTTGATAAAGTTACGGTTTTACTTTTACCACTCATAATCCATTGCATATGTCCGTGCTGAATACCCGAAAGTTGTTCCAAGCGATATTGAGTCATTTTTTTCTCTTTTAGAAGTTCAATTATTCTTTTTGCTACTGCATCATTTACAGTCATATTAAATCTCCAAAAATATAAATAAGAAAGATTACTTTCATATTTATTATAATAGTTTTGAGAAAAAATATAAGAATGGATACTTCCCTATTAGTTGCATTATTAGAAAATATTAATGTATACGTATATGAGATTTTAGTAAATTTTATTAAAAAACGCATAATGGAGAATTTAGATTATAAGAATATAAAAACTCTTTTATAAGTCCGTTTTCAATAGAAAATACAGTAACTGAATTACTAAGTTCGTTTGTACAAACAAGAAAAGAATCAAAGATATTAAAATCGCGCGGAGAATTGCCTTTACAGTCCACCGATTGTAATAATTCAAGTTTATCGCCATTTACAGAAAATACGCAGATAACGTTTTCTTCACGGAGAGAAACGTATAAAAATTTTCCGTCTTTAGATATTCTAATACCTGCTCCGTTTGCTTTTTCGTTAGTTGTTTTTATATCGAAAGTAGATAAAAGTTTTGCTTTGCCTTTATCATAAGAAAAGACGCTAACTGACGGAATAAGCTCGTTTATTGAATAGATAAACTTATTATCCTTAGAAAAAGCAAGATGTCTAATTCCATAACCGGGATTTACTTTTTCTTCGCTATAAAGAATAAGGACTTTATCATAAAACGCAAGAGTGTCCGTACCTAAGTCGCAAACAGCCAAATATCCGTCGTGCGTTTGTTTTACAAAGTGAGTATGAGATTCGCTTTGACGCGTTGGGTGTATGCTTTTTCCTTGTCTTTTAGCAATAATATCACCGTTTTTAACTATATTTCCGCTAAGATAATTTACTACGTAAACGTCGTTTTTAATAACGTCTAAATGGCACGCTACAACGCCTTTAGTTGAAATTATGGAAGTGGAATTTTCCAGTTTTTCATCGCAAAAAAAGTATCCGCTGTTGGAATTTTCTTCAAACGGTGCGCGCAAAAGCGTACAAATCCGATTATCGTTCATAACTGAATACATAGGTCTATCACAGGGTAAATATCCGGTTTGTTTCATTTCTTTTTCTGATAAAGAAAACGAGTAAATTCCACCGCCGTTTTTTACGTCGGTACAAGATAAAATATAAATCATAACGTTTCCTTAAAAATTATAAATCCGTATTTACTTAATTTTCCGTTCTTATAATTACGTGATAAAATAGAAGAGCCACATTTATTTATATTTTTTACCATAGTGGAAAAGTTAATAAAAACAGTAATTTTTTCGTTTTTATAAATTCTTTCGAAGCTTAGAATTTTATCATCTACGTCTATCCAAGAAAAATCACCGTAAGCAAGGCAATCTTCAGTTTTTCTAAGATAAGCAAGTTTTTTTATCAAAGCAAGTCTGCGTTTTCCATGGGGTAAAAGAGCGTTTGACCAATCTATTCCATAACCTTTGTTATGATCTTTATTAGCGAACATATTATGTTCGTTTTTATCTGCTATTTCTTCGCCACAGTATATAAGAGGAGTTCCGTTGACTGTAAATAAATAAACGTAAAACAAATCGCATAAAAGAGAATTAAAAATAGTTTCAGCACGCCCGTCATCTGTTACGGAATCGTGATTTTCCACAAAATATATTCCTTTTTCTTTGGTTGTTTGTTCAAAGTTAGAGTGATGAGATTTAAAAAACTGAGAATATGGTTTTGTTGCTAAAACGAAAGGTTTCCAATAATAATTAAAATCAAAAGTTCCACTTTGTACGTAATCAGGATTACTGCCTTCATTTAACATAACAACGTCAGGTTTAATTTTTTTTATTTCAAAAACAGCTTCTTTCCAAAAATCAAGAGGAACAATATCTCCAACGTCACAACGGTATCCGTCTACTCCGTACTCGATAATATAATAAAGCATATTTCTAATCAAGTAATCTCTTAAAGCTCTGCTTTTATAATTTAATTTAGGAAAATTCCATTCTCCTAAATCAATTTCACCGTTTTCTTTTCTTACAACGCTGTCAGGAACTTCGTTGATTATTTTTGCGGTAGGAGAGCAGTGAAAATAAACAAGATCCATCATTACGTATAAACCAAGTTTATGAGCTTCGTCTATAAATTCTTTTAACTGTTCATTTCCACCAAATTCTTCATCTATGCTAAAATAATCTGAAATTCTATATGGATTTTTTGGGTTATTTAGCTTACTCTTTTTTTGTCTTCTACTCCAAAATTTTCTATCTTTAGAATCGTCTTCTTTACAAATAGCAAAAAGATAAGCAACATTTACACCTAAACTTTTTATATGGGGAAGTAATTTTTTCGCTTCTCTTAAATTTCCCATATGAGTAAACATTCTAGGGTTTATTTGATATATAATAAGCTTATTTTTATCCATACTTAAATCCTTTATAAAAACTAAAAATTTATATAAAACTAAATCCTTTATACTAAACTGAATAATAAATATAGTGGGTAAGATTTATCACTACAACGCCGACTGCGTATCGTTTGGATCGCCGTTGATCGCAAGATCGTATTCAAGCGACCAGTCAAGACCGCGGTATTGCTCTGCTCTGTCGTCCTTTTCAATAAAGTCCATAAGAAGGTCAAGCATTTCTTTCGTCCAAGTATTTTTATCAATCTGAGCGGAAGTAAATTTGTTTAGAGAAATCATTTCAAATCCGAACAAGTCCTTAACCTGAGTTTTAGAAGCGCCTCCTACAACCTCTTCTACAAGATGAGCGGGAATAAACAAAACTCCACCGCCTGCTCCAAAAACAACGTCGCCGGGCATACAAATAGCGTTACCAATTTTTGTGGGAGTATTGTATCCTATCATAATAAAATCACGAATGGGAGTTGGATCTATTCCGCGATAATACGCTTGAATATTATCAATCTTTTTCATTTGCTCCACATCTCTTACTCCACCCCAAATAACAGCGCCACCGTTTTCATTTTTGGTTTTGTTCTTTATGGCAGTAGTTAAATTTCCACCGATAAAAGTACCCTTGTAGATTTTGTCGTACATATCGATAACGGGAACGTCGTATTCCATTAAATTATCAATAACCCATTGATTATACGTTCCCTTTCTGTTTTCTCTTCTTCCCGTATCTTTTACAACCTCGTCAAGATCGGGTCTGTATGGACAATAAGTAGCGGTTACCGCTCTTCCTATAAGTTTTCTTCCGTCGTCGTGAAGAGTGTGAAAACGACCTTCAAACTGACTTTCATAACCTTTTACAAAGATTGGTTTCCACACTTCTTCTAAGGTAAGAGTTTTAAGCGCCTTTAGGTATTTTTCGTCAACCTTTGGTCTACCGTCGGGTAGTCTTTCTCCTTTCCATTGTGGGGTTAGCGCTATAATTTCTTCTTTGACGTTAAAATTCATAATTTACTCCTTAAATATATCTAAAAAAACGATTTTGTAATGAAAAAACGATAACGTATATGAGTTTTTTTGTAAAATCTTATAATCTCATTCCACCGTCTATAACAATGTCAGAGCCTGTTATATAACTACCTTGCTCGCTACAAAGAAGCATAACAGCGCCCACACAGTCTGAAGGTTGTCCAAACCTTCCCATAGGTATTACGCTTTCTACTTCTTTACGCTTTTCTTCATCGTTATAAACGCTTTCGTTTCTTGGTGTTGCAATAGCGCCGGGAGCAATATTGTTAAGAGTTACGTTATACTGAGCAACCTGCTTTGCTACGTTTTTAATAATACTCATAACGGCGCATTTTGTAGCAGAATAAAATATTAGTTCGGGATGCTGACGGTATTGGTTTACGCTACCGATAGTAACAATTCTACCCATCTTTTTTTCCACCATAAAAGGAAGATAGGTTTGAATAAGCTTAAGCGTGTTTTTTACGTTTACGGTGTACTGTTTATCCATACTCTCTTCGCTAATTTCATTCCATTTTTCCTTAAACTGAACTGAAGCGTTAAGAATTAAAATATCCACGTTACCTGTTTTTTCAACTAAAGTATTAATTTCATTAATATCCGCTAAATCGCAAGTTACAGCGCTTTTTGCACCAATTTCCTTGCATACGTATTCGGCTTTTTTGATATCTTTGCTACAGTGTACGATAACTTCATAGCCGTTTTTTACAAACTCGCAAGCAATCGCTTTGCCTATACCTTGGGTTGATCCCGTAACTAAAACTCTTTTCATACTAAATCTCCACGCACTCGTTGTTTTCGTAAAGCTTAGCGTCAATTACACGCTCTCCGCTTTCGTCCTTTACAACAATTTCATAATCACCGTAAAAGCCCCTGAATTTATATTCGTTGTCGGTTACTTTTACTTCAATATTGGTTTTCCATTCTTTATTTATAAGTCTGTCCAAAACTTTGTACGCAGGTTTTTCGCTCATATCAAAACGCATAATACCACCACCGCATCTGTTTTCGCCCTCGGTTGTTCCAAGCGGAGCGTATGCAGCGTAGCCGTCTACCATATTCCACCAAACAATACTCTTCATATTGCGAGTTGCAAACCAAGTTTTGTAAAGTTGCTTTACGAGATATGCCTGAACTTCCTCGTTCTCTTCCTTTTGACCACTTCCCGGAATAGTAATTTCGGAGATATGCATCGGGAAACCGTAAGCATCGAAAATATCCAAAATTTCAAGCATAGAAGGAACGTTAAGAAACGCTTTTCTTACGTCAATATCGTTTTCCATTTCTTCGCTTCTTCTGAAGATATGATACTGAAGTCCAATCTCGTCAATAGGAAGTTTTTTTGCAATAAATTCTTTAAGTTGCATATTAAAAGCTATATATTTACCTTCAGTTGTGTAGTTTGTCCAAATAGCTTCGTTTGTTTCGTTTAGTATTTTGATATTGTTGGGGAAATATTTACCGCCAAGAGAAAGACCGAACTCATCGTAGTTTTCGAACAAGACTTTTCTTCCTCTGTTATAATTGCTTGCGGATTCGTTTACAATGTCAAATGACGGAATTTTATCAGCGTACTCGTCCGCAATTTCCTTAAACCTGCGCTCTAATATTTTTTTTCTTTCTTCGGGTGAATATTTAGAAAGCCAAGCAGGAACAAATCCGTTCCAAGTAAGACAATGACCTTTGGGTTCGATTCCGTATTCTTTACAAAATTCCAACACAATATCGGGAGCAGGACGGCGATAAATATTTTCACTGTCCTTCCTAAAACGCACCTTGCCCTCTGTCGGCTCTAAATCACTCCAATAAAAAGGAACGACAGCCTGATTGAAAAGGTTTGCAAACCTTTCCTTAAAGATAGCTTCTTTCTCTTGTTTTTCAAAAGAATTAAGCATAAACGCCGTACAACCAAACAAAAATTTATGTTTCTTTTGCCTGATTGTTACCGTTTTGTCGCATACGTTATCGAATTTTAAGGTAAAATTACCCTTTCTGTATTTTTCAATGCCTTCGCTGTTTCGCTTATCTAAAAGCTCCTTATTATTAATAAAACTTTCTAAAACAAGTTCTCTGTTCATAATTTCTTCCTCCAATATATGAAATTAAATTTTTATCTCTCAGTGTGGGCGATTCATGAATCGGCCTTACAAAACAACTCGCTACGCTCGAATGATAGTAGCTAGCGCTACATTATAAAGCCTACGGCTCATTGAAAATCATAAATGATTTTCAGGACCATTCCCTATCGTTTGCCCATTCGTTATCCCACTCGCTTGTGTCCTTCCAAGGCTCGTCGCAGTCCGCTTTTTTGAACTTTTCAACAAGCTTTTCGTTCAAGCTTTCTATACCAAGTCCGGGCGCGTCGGGAACGGTCATAAATCCGTTTTCTAATTTAATTGCGGGATTTATAAGGTTAAACCATTCGGGATGATCTACAGAGTGAAACTCCACCGCAAGCACGTTCTTAAGAGATGCCGCGCAATGAATAGCCGCCATAAAAGCAATGGGACTTTCAGCCATATGTATAGCAAGAGCCGAGCCGTATTTTTCGCAAAGGTGTCCAAGTTTTTTCATTTCCTGAAGTCCGCCAATGGTGAGAAGGTCGGGATGAACAACGTTTACACCTGCAGAAAGTACAGGCTCAAAATTTTCGGCAAGATAAATATCCTCGCCCGTACAAAGCGGAACGCAGGAGTTTTCGGCAAACTTCTTTAAGTGGTTTGTCATATGCCAGGGCGCAAGATCTTCCATCCAAGCAATGTTGTATTTTTCAAGACGCTTTGCAAAACGGATGGCGTCCTCGATTGAAACGTGACCAAAATGGTCGATGGCAAGCGGAACTTCATATCCAATAACGTCGCGCACCTGCTTTACGTAGTTTTCGAGATAGTCAAGCCCCTTTTCGGTGATATGAATACCCGTTGCGTAGTGTGGAATTGTGAAAATATCGTAGTTTTTACCAAACATTAACGACTTATCGATAGAGCCCGACTGGTGACAAATCGCTTTCATAGAATATTTTTGCATATCTTCAAGCATACCAACGGGCGCATTCAAAGTTCCGGGCTCGTCATACAAAAGTTCTATACCAAGATCCATCTTAAGGAAGGTAAAACCGTCGTCCATACGCTTTTTTAACGCTTTGCCCATATCCGTTCCCGTGTGTTTTCCGTCCACGTCCGTGTCACAGTAAATGCGCACCTTGTCGCGATATTTTCCGCCAAGAAGCTGATATACGGGAATCTTGTAAAACTTTCCGATAATGTCGAAAAGCGCAACCTCGATACCCGAAACGCCACCGCCTTGACGAGAATGTCCACCAAACTGCTTGATTCGGTTAAACAGTTTTTCAACGTTAAGAGGATTTTCGCCAACGATACGGCTTTTGAGCATTTTTGCATACGTAGCACTCGACGCGTCGCGAACTTCGCCGTAGCCAATAATGTCGGGATCGTTAGTGTAAACCTTCAACAAAATCATATGTTTAGGAAGTCCGTCAATATCGGCAACCCTAACGTCTGTAATTTTAAGTTCACTTGCTTTCATTTTTATCTCCTGAAAATTAGTATGATTATAGTATAACACACCCGACAAATAAAGATAAACAACAATATTTCTTTATTTATAAACAATATTTCGATTTTTAACAAATACGCTTGACAAAAACACTTGCTTTTGACATAATTTAGGTATGGAAATAATCAACGAAATACAAGTAAATAATTTTCCTGCGTTACGTCTTTTTACGTCGGATGCAAGCGCGAGAAAAAACAATCTTAGAATACACTACCACTCCCTTATAGAACTTTCTCTTATAATAGAAGGAAAGGGAATTTATAAAATAAACGGAAAAAGGCACGTAATAAATGCGGGCGACATGTTCTTTTTTCGACCGAACGAGGCGCATTGTATTACGGATATTGAAGAAAACGGCATGAAATTACTCAATATTCATATCGCACCCTACTATCTTTATACTAATTTTCAAAACGCGCTTAATAGCAATTACGTAAAAATACTTTCTTCCGCTTTTCCGCTTATAAGCAACAAGATAAACGACACGTTAGATAAAGATAAAATAGCCGAGATAAGATCGCTCTTTAACTCGATTAGAAACGAGATGGAAAATAAAAATAGCGACTATTTAACTGTTGTAATAAACTATATTTCTACTATCCTTATTCTTATATCTAGAGTGTACAAGGACGGAAGTTTTTCTAACAAGGAAAGACAGAGTTATAAAAAAATTCTTACCGTGATTGATTATATCGATAATAATTTTAACCAAGAAATTACCTTGGATACGTTATGCGAAAAGGTTAATTATAGCCGTTGCTACTTTTCTTCCACTTTCAAAAAATGTATGGGAATGTCGCTTTGGGATTATCTTTGCATAAAAAGAATAGAGTGCGCGCTAAACCTTATCAAAACAACGGATAAAAACCTATTGGATATTGCATTAGAGTGCGGTTTTAATAATACCGTAAACTTTAATAAGATGTTTAAAAAATACACAAACGTTTCCCCCGGATCGTTTAGAAAGGGAAACTAATATTTAATACCTTTATTGATTTAAGATAAAAAAACAAGCAAATTTTCAAGATTTCTTGCATACGTATGTGACTTTTTTGTAACAATTTTAGTTTCTTATAAAAAAAGATTGGATTTTATAATCCAATCTTTTTTCCTAGTTTATTACTTGTTTTTGCAAATGCCGGAGTCTGCAAGAAGAGCAATGAACAATCCGCCTTGAACGGTTCTGTTCTTAAATCCTGTCATTCTGCCCCACTTATTAAGAGATCCTACAATTGTTCCCTTATCGGTGTAGTACCAGTCGGTAAAGGGATAACGTGAGGGAGATTCTTTCAAGAATTTTGCGATGGGAGCAATGAGTGCCTTTCTCTTTTCGATATCCGAGGTAAGAGTGGTTGCCCACAAAATCCAGTCGGACTTGGTGTAAGAAGAACGAGAATCAAGGGGTACGCCGTACTCGTTGTTAAGAGAAATGTATCTGTCAATCTCGTTCTCTCTGATTTCTTCGTCAAAGAGGTTAGAGCCGAAGATTACGTCAAACGCCATATTGTACTTAAGCGAGAACGAATCCTTTTCGTCGTCGAATACAAGCGGAGTCTTGCCGTCCTTGTAGCACATCTTCTTCCACTCGGTTGCGTATTCCTTAGCTTTTGCGTGGAACTGTTCTCCAACTTCCGTATAGCCAAGCTTGTCTGCGATGATTGCATAGGATTCAATACCAACGATAGCTTTTACGGAAAGGTTAATGTTCTTATCAAGATGTCCTGCAAAGTCGTCGGTGCAAAGCTGATTGCCGGGCATAAGACCGTACTTAAGAAGATACTGAACCCACTGAGTAAGAAGATCCCAGTTATCCTTAGCCATCTTCTTATTGCCGTCAGCAAGAAGAGCTGCTGCAACCATTACGAGCATATTTCCGCACTCTTCTACGGGCATCTGCTTATCAAAGAGATACAAATCGTGATTTTTGGGGAATGCATAATAAAGAGGATAGGTATAAGGTGTGTCAAGCTCGTCACCTGCTGCCCAAATTCCTCCGTCCGCACACATTTCTTCCAAGGAAATGGTAGCTGCTGCGTTGGGATTGTAAGAGCTCTTGCCCTTTCTGTACTTCATTCCGTAGATCTGACCGCAACAGTAGGGATATGTTCCTGCATCGTGGGGAGCGAAGTCGTAATTCCAAACGTCCATTCTTGCAAACTTGAAGATAGGCTCGCACATTGCGCGAACGAGTGTGGGATTGAAGAGAAGGAAAAGAGGAATAGAGGGATAGCTTACGTCAACGGTTGCAATACATCCGTTAGAGTGGCTCTCTTTTGATAAGAACAAGGGATTACCCTGTCTGTCCATAACAAGCTTGTGTGCGCCAACTGCCTGACGAAGTCCGCCGTAAAGAACGAGCAAGTAGTCCTCGCCGTAAGGCTTTGCCATTTTCTTGAGCTTTGCATCAAAAGCATTGCACTTTCTGAATACTCTGTCGGAGTGGTCAATAGACTCTTCAATAGCCTCAATAATGGTCTTTCCGGTCTTTTCAAAATAGTAGCCCTTAAGCCAATCTCCAAAGTAATGAATAGAGCAAGTATCGTCGTAAGCAACGGTCATCATTCCAAACGTCATGTCGCAAATACTCTCATACGTATCGCAGGAAACGATGTATTTTCTATGCATGGGCTCGTAAGCAAAGCTAAGATCTCCGCTTGCTACAAACACGTCGATTGCAGACTGAGAAACGCACATTGCCTTATTTCCGCTCATATAGAAGTAGCCCCATTCTGCAGCGCTATCGTCATAGGATTGTGACATAAGAAGCTGTTTTTTAAGTCCAAACCAAGCGAGTTCTTTGCCGTTGTTAAGAATGTGTTTTCCACCACGAACGGGCATTGCATATTTGTCGTAGCAAAGCTCTTCGTCCATTGCAAGAACAACCTTAGTTACTCCAAGTTCGCGCTTGGGGATAATGGTGTATCTGAAGTAGCATACGGGGCAGGAAAGAAGTTCCATATCGTCGGGGTTAAGAGGAGAAGTAAACGTTACTTCCAAATCAAAATCCTCGCACGAAAATCCGTACTTGGTATCGAACGCGGTAAGATCAACGTAAGTTTGTTCAAGCTTGATAGCCTTGGGATTTACGCCCATGAAAATATAGGTCTTGTCCTCGCAGAAAACGTAACCGTACATTCTCTTGTTAGTGCCTGTCCAGAACATGGTGTTGCCTTCGTTAAGCTTGTCACTTCCCGACCAAACCGAGAAGAAAGGATCTTTTACAAACAAGGGATATGCTGGTAAAAGTTGACCTTTTGGATTCTTTTTACTGAATTTTAACATATTTTCCTCCATGAAAATAAATATTAACTGTAACCATTATACATAAATAAAAGAGCTTTTGCAACCCTTTTTTTAATATTTTTTTATAAAATTTAATGAATTTTCACAAAAGTTGACTTATTCTTTATAATATTAAAAAAGTTGACTTTTTATACTTAAACTATCGCAAGTTCTTTGAATGTGAGTTAATCTTATGTAAGTCCCCATCCTCTCTTGTCATTGCGAGCAAGCGTGACGCTTGACCCGATATTTGTCCTTTAGCAAAGAGAGTAGTAAACCACCGCTAGTTCTTTTGTTTGGGAGTGCGCCTCCGCACCGAAGCAATCCCAATAAATTCTCTACTACAACGAGATTGCCACGGTCATTTCATTCCCTCGCAATGACAGTACTTATACTAATTATCCACCTAAAGCCGTCCTTGCAAAGGGCAACGTGACGTTTCATCCGATTATTGTTCTTTAACGTATCAAACAATCAACCATCACTAGTCCTTCTGTCATTGCGAGGAGCGTAGCGACGTGGCAATCTCAATCAATGTAGGGGCGATTCACGAATCGCCCTCTTTTATTATAAACAAACAAAAGGGCGATCCCTTACCTACGATAAATCACCCACTAATCATCCTCATAAAGCCGGTGCGAAGGCGCACACCCGATTTTTGTACTTTAACAAAGCAAGTAATTAACTACCATGAGTCCTTTTGTTTGGGAGTACGCCTTCGTACCGATTCATGAATCGCCCGTACGACTAAATGAGGTACAACCACCGCTAATTCTTCCTCCCGTCATTGCACACTCTCCTCCGACGTCATTGCGAGCAAGCGTGACGCTTGACCCGATATTTGTCCTTTAGCAAAGAGAGTAATAAACCACCGTTAGTTCTTTTGTTTGGGAGTGCGCCTCCGCACCGAAGCAATCTCAATATTACCATACACTAACCCGAGATTTCCGCGTTATTCATTCCCTCGCAACGAATAACGCGGACTTTGGATTCGATATTGTTATTCCGCTAAAGAAAAATTTATAGTGGTATTGAGTACTTTGGGTTTGCGGTTTTTATTAAGCAGACAGGTCTGCAGTACGCAGTCATACCCCCATTATTCTTCTTTATCAAATCAAAAAAATCAACCGGTGTTAGTTTTATATTGTCAGGGCGGTGCTTTCACCTCATTACAAAAACCACCGCCTTGAAAGTGATCCAAAACGGTGGTTTGTCGCGTTTTCGCGCATACGTGTGTTAGATTATAAGAAACTTACGAACGGTGACATAATAGAAATAATAACGAAGAATCCGAGTATAAACGGTAATACCCACTTAAAGTATACACCCATCCATTTCTTAACCTTAAGACCTTTACCCGTATTAGCTTCGAGCATAAAGTTATCAAATCCCCAACCGATCTTGTGGTTACAGAAGATAACGAAAATAAGCGAACCAACGGGAAGAAGAACGTTGCTTACGATATAATCTTCTACGCCCAAGATTTCAGTAAGCTCACCGATGGGAGCAGAGAATGCCCAAACGTTAAAGCCGAGAACGCAAGGAATAGAAAGAATGAAAAGGATAATGCCCGAAACAAGGCTGATTTTCCATTTCTTTGTGTTCTGAGTTTTGGGTGTGAGGTCCTGAGTGCAGGAAACGATGTTCTGGAACACTGCAAGTACAGTGGAAATTGCCGCAAAGCTCATAAACAAGAAGAATAACGTTCCCCAAATTCTTCCGCCGGGCATGTTTGCAAATACCTGAGGAAGAGTAATGAATAAGAGTGAGGGGCCTGCGCCGGGGTTGATTCCGTAAGTAAAGCAAGCAGGGAAGATAATAAGTCCTGCGGAGATTGCAACAAAGGTGTCGAGAACTGCGATATTAACGCTTTCGCCAAGAAGTGCTCTGTCTTTTCCGATAAAGCTTCCGAAAATTGCCATAGAACCGATACCCAAGCTAAGAGTAAAGAAAGACTGGTTCATTGCGGCAATAAGAACTTCAAAAAGTCCGCCCTTTGCGTTTTCTACCTTGCTCCAGTCGGGAAGAAGATAGAACTTAAGACCTTCAGCCGCGCCCGACAATGTAAAGCTGTTAACAATGAGTACAACGATAAGGACAAGGAGCGCGATCATCATTATTTTGGATACGCGTTCAAGACCCTTTTGCATGTTAAGTGAACAAACCACAACCGCGATAAGAATATTAATAGCGGTGAAAGCAAGCATCAGCCAAGGATTTGCCATCATTGACGAGAAAACGTTTGCAATTGCTGCAGGATCGGAAACACCCTCAAACGTTCCGAAAAGGAAGTAGAAGAAGTACAAAAGAATCCAACCTGCAACACACGAGTAGAACATTAAGAGGATATAGTTTCCTGCGAGCGCAAAGTATCCGTGTAAATGCCACTTGTGTCCGGGCTTTTCAAGCATTTTATACATAGCGGTCGGGCTCTTTTGAGATGCTCTACCCAAAGAAAATTCCATTGTCATTACGGGGATTCCCATAATAATAAGGAATATGAGATAGAACAATACGAAGAAGCCTCCGCCGTATTGACCTGTTATGTATGGGAATTTCCATACATTGCCTACGCCGATTGCACATCCTGCGCTAAGCAAGATAAAGCCGAGTCGGCTACCTAATTTTTCTCTTTTTTCCATAAAAACCTCATACGTGTTTGTTTTTTTGTTACAATTTTGATTTCCGTTATTTAATTTTAGACCATATCCCGAAAAACAAAACGACGTTAAATTTCAAAAAACGATAAAACGTTTAATTATTTTCCCGATAGTTTATGATAAATAAAGAAAGTATTTTGTAACTATTATATATTGTACTACAAATTCAAAAAAATTTCAACTGTTATTAACACATTGAACAAACATTTTAAACAATTCAACTAAAATGTTTTGCTCTTTACCTCTTCTGCCGCTTTTGCGTTTTACCTTATTCAGCTCGCCCTGCGCGTTTTCGTATTAAAGCTTTGCATTTTTTACTACAAAGCTCGCCTTAGCTAATTCTCCGCCTGCTTCGACGTGTCTGAGCAAGATAACGTTTCGCACACAGGACGAACATCGCCCACTTTTTCTGCTTTTGCGTTGTACCTTATCAGCTCGATCTGCGCGTTTTCGTGTTCAAGCTTTGCATTTTTTTACTGCAACGCTCGCCTTAGCTAATTCTCCGCCTGCTTCGACGTGACTGAGCAAGATAACGTTTCGCACTCAGGACGAACGTCGCGCCACTTTTGTCGTGGAAAGCACAACCCAACGGCTTTATCGGCAAGCTTATCAAGAATCTGCTCTTGTTTTTCAAGTGACAGAGTTGGATGTGTGCAAATAATGTAAAACGGTTTTTCGTGTCTAATTACGAAAGCACGCTGTGTTCGCGTGGATTTCTTATACAGCAGAAAAATACTGAACAGGAGAAGAATATCGAAAAGGCAGAAGAATACAGAGTGTGAGAAGAATATCGAAAAGCGGAAAAAACACTGCAGGTCAGAGGAAATTCTTAATAAAACTTACTTGTAAAGGGGTTTTCATAGAGATTAGATTGGTTGTTTACCTCGCTAAAGGACGATTGCGAGTGAAGAATGAATACCGAGAAGATGCTTTTTCTCCTACTATCCATCCACGGATTAGCTTAATTATATGAAAAAGTTGCACATTTAGAGGTTAAGATCTCTCCACTTCGGTCGAGAATGACGAAAAGGGGAAAGAACTCGTGGGTGTGTTAATTGCTTGCATTAGAAGACGTAGTTTAGAGGAAGGACGATTGATTGGGTTGTTGTTATAAAATAGTTAAGTATAAAGTTAAAATTGGACTTTCCCATAAGAGCCAAGTTAGAAACCATAATTAAAATATAAAGAACGTAGAATTAAATTTCAAGAAAATTTGTATAAATTGTATAAATATGCAAAATGGAATAAATGAAAAATATGCGACATGTATTTGATTTTAGGGGTATTTTTAAATAATTTATATATCCTTAAAACTATAATAAATTGTAGATTTTATTGAAGTTTGACGCCTGTTTTACTGCATTTGTGTTAGTTTTTTACGCCGTTTTGCTTCAATTTTTCATTATTTTGCGGTTTTTAGCTTCAAATTATGCTTTTTTTATGGTTTTTTAGCTAAAAATACACTTTTTTGCATGATTTTTTACACTTTTTGGGTCAAAATATGCTCTCTGGCTGTTTTTTGCCTTATTTTTTCTTTATTTGAAGATATTCAGAGGTTTTTATGCGGTTTTGTATATATTTTGAAGATCCAAGCTTTATTTTACGTAAAAATAGCTCCAAAACTCAAAAAACACCCAAAATCGTGATACGTATGAGGGTTTTTATGACATTTGGGCAGAAAATTCACCTATTTTTCATTATTTTGCTTGTTTTTTTACCGTAATTTCTGTTTTGGGCTTAAATAGTGATTTTTGTGTTGATTTTTTAGCTAATTTACTGAAAAAACGATAACGTTTTAGAGTTTTTTAGACATATTGCTTAGTTTTTGTTCGCAATTTAAGAGTTTTCAGACGTAAATTTTGTTTGCATTGTACGTGTTACTATAAAAATCTCACTGCTCGGTCGTTTGTTTATTGTGTTTATCAGAACTTTTGTTGAAATTTTATTATAACGTTGCTAAAATTGGATTTGTTTGACTGCTTTGATGGATTGTTTGGGCTTCTTGGACGTTCTTTTTGCTTCATGAAATGCTTGTTTTGTTGCACTTTGTTCGGCAAATCTCCATTTTTAGCGTTTCCTCTGAATTTTACAAATAATACATCCGAAATGGGCATTATGAAATCATAACTAAATATATAAATTCTTAAAAAATTGACCGTTTTTCTTAAGAAAAAATTGCCGTTTTTTACCGCGTTTATGCTTGTTTTTTGTTGTTTTTTACCTTTTGCTTTAGGTGACGTTTTGTTGAGTTGTTTTAGTGGGTTGTTACGTGTTTTTTATCTTGTTGTGGATTTTTTTCTTTTGATTGGTCGTGCCGGATTGTCAAACGAGTACTATTTTTAGATTTTTAGTTTGGCTAAAAATATTGACAAATCCTCTTGTGTGGTATATAATTAATTTGTAAACAAATAAGGAGCTTCTTATTATGATTGGAAAAGTCAGACATGCTTGGCCGGAGAAAAAGGGTTTTCTGCTTGATAGGAAAAATTGTGGCGGTGAATACATTTTTATCCATTTTTGGCAACCGGTAGAGCTTACTGTTGGTGGGAAATTGTACGTTACGGAGCCTAATGCGGTTATTATTCTCGATAAAGATACGCCTAACCGTATTTCTTGCGAGGATCACGACCTTATTCATGATTACGTGCATATTAAAAATGATAATTTACCCAATATTTTGCTCGATTTTCAGATGCAGACCGACGTGGTATACTATCCTCAAAACTGTGGATTTATAACGGATATTGTGCGAAAAATTGAGGCAGAAACCTTTGAAAATGATAAGTTTTGCAAGGAAGTTTCCCTAAATTACCTCAAAATTCTATTCGCGCTGATCTCAAGATCTCTTGATAAGCGCCCCGAGGGCTTTGTTATTGACTATAAGACTGAATCTGAGTTTAAGAACTTGAGAATGATGGTTTTTTCTAACCTCGAGCGTGATTGGGCTATATCCCATATGGCGGAAATTGTAAGCTTGAGTGTGTCCCGATTTTACATTTTGTATAAGGCTATTTTTAAGACCACTCCCAATCAGGATTTGATTCTTGCACGTATGGATCAGGCTAAGCGTTTGCTTTCGCAAAACCGCAATATTGCAATCCTCGACGTGGCTCAGAAGTGCGGATATTCAAACGAATTTCACTTTATTCGGATATTCAAAAAGAACGTTGGTCTTACTCCAAAAAAATATGCCCTCATGCAGTTCTCGCAAGGGAAAACCAAGCATTAAACTTCCGAAATCTCCTCAAAAACACATCAAATTGATGTGTTTTTTCTTTGCGCCACCCTGAATAATTCTCGTTTCACGTGAAACATTGTGATTTGCTATACGTGAAACAGTTTTATTTTTTTGCTAATTTTGGGGTGTATTGTCGCGCAATATCGAGATTATTTTATCGTGGCATTTTGTGTTTGAGAGGTGTTGTTTTATAATAATATGCAAGCTGTTCTAAAGACGCTTTTTGCCGTTATAAACCACATTGTCTTGCGTTTTTGATTGTCGTTTTTGCCTGCGTTTTTTGTTTGCTTGACGTTTTCCTCTTTGTGTTTTAGTTTGTATTCGTTTGGTTGTTGCGTTGTGTTTTGTGCTAACGTTTTACGGTTGCTTTAGGCTTGAAAGTACGCGTGTGTAAACAGAAAAAATAGGCTCAAAGAACGTTGTTTGAGGTTGCTCGCACGTCCTATTTAGATAACGTTAGAGTTAAGGACGAGCGGGACGTGTTTGATGGTTTTGATAAGGTGAGAAATTAAGAAGCTAAAACGTATTTACACGCAAAGTAGGACGTCAAGACGAGCAACATCCATAAATAATCTTTAGTGGGTTTTTCAATTTGTCAAAAAGTCCCTAAATTGCTGATTATTCATAAAATCAAATAGTTATATAATCATAAGTATAAATTCGGGCAAAATTGGGGCTGAATAAGTGGTCGTCTAAAATCAAAATAGTTATGATAATATAACTCACGGTTTTTCAAAAGCTGTGTTTCACGTGAAACATTTTGAATTTTTGCCTGACTTTTTTTAAAGTTTCACGTGAAACATATATCTATAAGGGGCTTATTGGTGGTAAATCCTTGATGTTTTTTCTGTGGTATGGATGTTTTTGTGGTTGTGGGTAAGTGGTTTGTGAATAGCGGATGTTTGAGTTGCCGGTAAGGTTATGAGGGGTTTTGTTTTGTTCGCAAGGGGAACTTGCATGTGGGGTTTCCGCTTTGTGGTTTTTAAGTGTGTGCTTTAATTGTCGGGTTTTGCGTTGGTGTTGCGATTGATTGTTGGTTTTACGTGGTGTGTGAATTTTGTGCGTGCCGTGCGTTGCGTGCGTATTTGTGCCCGTTAAAAGGTTTGTTGCTGGAGCGTGTGTTTTATGCGTGCCGTGCGTTGCGTGCGTATTTGTGCCCGTTAAAAGGTTTGTTGCCGGGGTGTGTGTTTTATGCGTGCCGTGCGTTGCGTGCGTATTTGTGCCTGTTAAAAGGTATGTTGCCGGTGTGTGGATGCGAGCGTGGAGCGAGTGTGGTGAGGGCTGCAGTGAAATTGTTTGTGAGAAGCGTTTTTCAGAGGGGTATGTCTTCGAGTGCCAGAGATTGGAGTTGTTGAGTTTGTAGATGCGCGTTTGGTGATTGCGATACGGTTTTTGCACACCTAAAATTCAATTATGAAAACACGATATGGCAACCGCTGAGCCAACAAGATTGAACGTGCTAATAAATTATTAGCCGAGCAAGTAGAGGGTTGTTGTTTGCGTCGGCAACCGCTGTCATTACCGTAAAAGCAGGTGAGCAAAATGTGTTAGGATAATTATATCGGCAATTACAGCCCTTTTGTTACAACAACGTATAGCGTAATGTGGGATGTTTTATGTTGACTTAAATGCAGTGTTTGCTTGTTAGTGTGTCATAAAAATATTGTTGTTTGTGGTTTGCTTGCAAGATGGCTTAATTATCAGGGCTTGCAAGTGTTATGGTTGTTTCACGCTTTTCGACGTAGCAAATTTTTTCGAGGGTAAAAGCTAATTATACCGACATTAACTGACTGCGGTGGAGCACAAATAGGCAGCTAAGCGTGTATAAATACGCCGCACTTTTTTAGTTTTGAAATGATAAGAATATAGCAAACTGCAATATTGCGGGTTTGCGATTTGGATTTTGGGTGTTAATATGGGCGACGTGACGCTATTGGTTTATTGCAATGGAACGAGCGGTGTGAACGTGATTTTGTGGTAGTTTTGACATGGTTCAATTGAGGGGGTATGGGGCGGTAGTCTTCGTACGTATTAATAGCTAATTACAGTCGATGTTTTGATAAGATGAATCACTGCGACATACAATAGCAAGAGCATACCTGCGCGATGATATGCAAGAACAGCGATTGATATGGCAATAAACGGAGATTGAGTGTTTGCTTCGGCGAATAATAATAGATAGGGTGCGCCTGTGCACCGAGGGGTAAGAGTAATGATAGACGAGGAGCACATAGGGAGATTGGGTGTTTTGTTATAGTGACATACAATAGCAAGAGCATACCTGCGCGATGATAGGTAAGAACATCGATTGATGTGGAAACAAACAGAGATTGAGTGTTTGCTTTGGTGAGTAATAGCGTGGGTACGCCTGCACGCCGAGAGGGAAGAGTAATGATAGACGAGGAGTGCTTAGTGAGATTGGGTGTTTTGTTATAGTGACATACAATAGCAAGAGCATACCTGCGCGATGATAGGTAAGAACATCGATTGATATGGTAACAAACGGAGATTGAGTGTTTACTTCGGCGAGTAATAATAGATTGGGTACGCCTACGCACCGATAAGCAAAGGATTGAGGCAGGGGTGATCGATTGTGGCGACAGTAAACGGCTGTCGGAGAGTTAAGTTTACGCTTTTCGAGTGGTCTTTGCCGAAGTTACTTGCGGATTTCTTGTATAAATTGGAAATATTCTTGTATAAATTGGCTTTTTGGGAAATTTGGTGTAAAATTTTCAAAAACAATTTACAGGCAAAATTGATTAAAAAAAGCCGTTAAATGCTTAAATTGTGCGATTTATTGAAAAAAATCCTGAAATATCGTAAAATTTTTTGAATATAGTTGATTTACCTTAAACGGATATGCTATAATATAATAAGTGAGCAGAATTAATAATAGCGGTGCGCTTGAGTTGTGGGTAGGTCTGTATTCGGTTATTGTTCTTACAGATTGCAACGTTTTGCCGTAGTCTTGCAATAACAAACGGCAGAGGGGCTACACAAACTGCTTTAGTGCCCCAAACGCGACGTTGCGTTCGCATGGACTTTATCAAAGCAAGTAATTGAAAGCAAGTTCTTCTTTTTTTCGTTGTAACCGCTAAAAATTGAGTAGTAAGATTGCCGGACAGGGTAGCTCCGGCAATGCGACGTTTCTGCTGTAAACTTTATAAATGCAGTAAATGCGTCGTTATATTATAACTACGTCTTCTAATGCAAGCAATTAACGCACCTGCAAGTTATTTCTCTCGTTTTCGTCATCTCGACCGAAGAGGAGAGAGCTTAGCTTAAAAAGTGCAAGTTTTTCATGCGGTAAAGCTAATCCGCGGACGGATAGTGGGAGAAAATAGCATCTTCTCGGTACGCACTCTTTCACTCGTTATTGATCTATAGTGCCGTCGTTTGGTTTTTCATTTTTCTTCCCGTTATTACGTGTTATCCACGTATCGTCGTTCCTGCAAAGACGGGTGGTTGCAACTTTTAGTTACGTGGTGACGACGTTGGTTTTTTACCGCCTTTATTTTGGGGTGTTGGTTGGCAGATGTGTTTGTATTGGTTTACGGAAAACTCTGACGTTTGCCATTAAATTTTAGCGTTTTGTTTACATTAAAGACTTTTATATTCCGAATTGTATAAAAAGACAAATTTTGGCTATAAAATAACAAATTTTATCTTGTCTTAGCATAGTGATTTGTTTTATAATTATAGTAGTATAAAATATTACAAAATTTGCGTATATCTCCAAAAGGGGTTTAATAGATGATCGGATTTAGGAACGTAAACAAACCTGAAGCCTTGCGAGAATGAAATGAACCACAAAAGCAACGGGAGTAAAATTTATGGCAATACAAGTAAAATAAACGGTTGAAATAAGTGGCAGTATTATGTTATAATAAAGTAGAAATTTCAGTCTAAAGCACCTTGGGATTTTAGCAAGTTGTATACAAAATGATAGACAAACTTTTTGAGGGGAATATCTGAATTCTCTAAAACTTTCTTGCGTTCTACTTGTTAAAACGTAAAATACTAATCAACCGTTTATCGTGACGTCGCCGTTATTATGAGAAAGCGCCGTGTAACAGATAATAAACTCTAAGTTTGTGAGCACGCTTAGAAGTGAGTATGCCCTAAAGTGACAGCATACGTATTGGGTTGTAAAATCAGTAGCAGTTTGGTGCTTGCGCAATAAATTTGGTAATTCACTAACGTAAACCGTCGGTGTGTATCGCGTTTTGTTTTAAGAGGTTTGCGGTAGTTGGTTTATATAGGCGAACACAAAGGCGTGTTTGTCGTTTAAGATTCAGTTAATAAAAAAATTTATAATTCGTTAGGAGGGATTATGAAGAAAAAGCAATTAGTAGCAGTATTTGTCATGATGCTCGCAGCCGCAACAATGGCTACGGCGTGTCAGACACCGGAAGCAAAAGCTAAGGATGCTTTGAAGTACCTCGACGAAAAGTACAGTGACGAACAAGTTATCGAACTTGAATGGTCTGCAGGCGCAGGCTATGATACGCTCACTTACAACTTCCTCGAGAACTTTAAGGTTAGCAACGGCTTTGAGATGGAAGTGTACGCTGACGAAGCGCTTACACAGCTTGAAGAACAGGAGGCTCTTCAGCTTGCAGAGGGTAACAACGATTTCTGGATCGTTGTATTCAAAGCAGGCAAGAACAAGGACGACAAGTCCGCTCACGTATTCAAGGTAAACATCAACAAGCCCGTAACCGTAGACGTAACCTTAGACGTTGAGGGCGTAGAAACCGTTCTTTCACCCGTAGCAGAGGGAACCTTTATCGAAGCTCCCGCAGCTCCCGTTTTGCCCGTGCAGAAGCAGTTTGAGGGATGGTTCAGAGATCCTACATACCTTGTTCCCTATACTCCCGGCGAGCAGACGGAAGACTTTACCCTTTACGCAAAGATTGGCGAGGGTACTTGGACTACCGACGTTAACATCATGTGCGAGAATATCGCAGACGACGGTTACACCGCAGACGGAACTGTGGCAGCACAGTTCGTAGGAACTGCAGACAAGGCAGAGTTTGTACACAACATCACAGGCTTCGTATACGACAGACTTGAAGCAAACGGCAGTGAAGTTACCGCGTATTACAAGAGAGAAACCTACACCGTTACTCTTCTTGAGGTTGACGGAGTAACTCCTTCTACCACCGTTGAAAACGTTAAGTACGGCGCTGTTCCCGATCTTAGCGCATACAGCGTAACAAAGCCCGATGACGGCGAAACTGTTTATAAATTTGCAAGCTGGGTAACTCTTGACGATCAGGAAGTAGGTGCGGTAACGGGCGCAGTATCTTATAAGCCCACGTTTACCTCTTCACAAAGAGAGTATACGGTAACTGCGGATATTGAGGGCGCAAGCATAGAGCTTGTAGGCGAGAAGAATACGTTCTTAAAGGACGAAACCGTAAGCTTTAAGCTGAATATCGACGCAGACTACAACAGAAGCGAATACACCGTATACGTAGGCTCTGAGGCTCTTACCGCAGTAGACGGCGTATATTCTTACGTTGTACCCGGTGGCGGAGCAGGCTGTGACGTGGTTATTACCGCAGAGGGTATTGAGCAGAACGTTTATAATATCAGCGCAAGTGTTCTTGTAGTAAACAAGGACGCAGACTTTGCTCTTATCGAATCTGAAACGGACGTTGTTATTAAGGTTAACGGCGAAGAGTTCGCGTACACCGATCTTAACAACCTCGTTATTCCTGCAAAATCGGGCGATACTGTTATTGAGGTTATTGCAAACGATATCGTATATCATACCGAAACCGTTACTATCGAGGCAGGACAGGAAGACGTAGAGCTTGACGACGTATATATCGGCTACTACAACCTTAAGGGACTTGACGCAACGGCAGACGGTCTTATCAATAGCGGCACGTCTCAAATACAGGCATTCTTTGAGGATCTTCCCTCAGACGCTGAAAAGTTCTATATTTCCTATACCGTTAAAAACGAGTGGGATAGAATGCCCGAAGACTTAGAAAGAGAGCCTTCTCCCGGATACGGCTGGGCTTTTGACAACGGTGACGGAACTTGGATGAACGTTATGCTTCTTGATAAGAACATAATGATTTCTTACAACGGAATGAAGAACGGTTGGGATCCCATCTTTACCGGACACGCATTTACGGCAGAAAGCATTAACGCCGCAACTGATTCTATGGACGGACTTAAGCTTTCCGTTATGAAGAGAGGCGGAGCATTATATTTCTATATTGACGGCAATCTTGAGTTCGTGCTTACCGAGGACGGATTTGTTTCCGTGACCACCGATATTCAGCTTGACAGCGCAAAGAATGCAATCATTGCAGAAAGAGTGTCTGCATTCTTAAATTCCGATTCGCTTAAGGTTGGACAGTACGTAACCATGGGTGGCGGAAAGTACGTTCCTTACGTTGTAAAGAACGCATCGTTTACTACGGATGCCGATAAGCTTGCTAAGTACAATGAATACGGCTCCGTAACCGTTAGCGTGGATAAGACGGGCGCAGAGCTCCGTCAGGTGCTTGCATCCGTTTACGTAGGCGAAGTAAGCGCTCTTACCGACGTAAATATAATGAAGACCGCAACAATCGATCTTAACGATTACTTTATGATTGGTAAGTCGGTTGGAATTAAGTTCGGAAACTTCTTCCACCAGACCGGAGCAAAGGACCTTGACAGTATTATCGTTTACACCACCAAGGACGGCGTGGAAGACAGCGGTGTAAATATTACCGATAAGGTACTGTACGTTGATAACGAATATTATCAGTATAACTTCATGCCCGAGAAAGGCGCAAGTTATAGATTTGAAATAAAGGCAAAAGAGGCTGTGGGCAGATACGCCGCTAACTTTGCAATCAAGACCGTAGACGACGGCAACTTTGCAAACGGTGTTAGTTTTGACGTGTATAAGGCTGACGGAACTTTGGTTTATACCTCTATAACGTCTACCGTATAAAACTATAACGGAAGCATCAACCTTCCTGCAGGCGATTATTATATTGACGTTGCTACAGAGGGTAACGTATTCGGTAAAGTTCAGGAATTTACCGTAGAAGACTCCGAGGTTGTAGTCGAGGTAGAGCTTGACAGAAATATCTGGGGTATGAACTGGGATAAAGTTAGTGTAAGCAGTGCTAAGATTGAAGCAACCGTTGACACTACTGCAGAAAACGTTTCCGAAACTTTTGCCGTTACCAGAAGCGGATACCATAACGGAGCATGGGAAGAATATAACCTTGCCGAAAAGCTTGGCGACGGCGAGATTATCGCATACACCATGAAGTTTAACGATGGACACGGCTTATGGATGGGAGCTTCCGAAAACGACTTGTGGGAAGGCGAGGACACGTACCTTCGTCCCGACACTGCGGCGGATTTTGTTGGATCGCCCTCCGATATGTACTTCCAGAACAAGTTTGGTGGTACGGAAGTAATTGGTCTTGCTTCTCACGGTGGAACCGTAGGTAAGGTTACGGCAATGAATAAATCTCCCTTTACTAATAAAGGAATAGAGGGAACTTATATTGACAAAACGAATCCCAACCGCTACGACGTAGAGTATGATATAATGTACGCACGTGTAGACGGTGTGATCTATATGTTTGTAAAATACGGCACGCAGGAGAATTATACGCTTGTTTCCAAGAGTAATTGGACGCTTCCCGAAACAGAGGTTTCCGTTCAGCTTATTTACTCCGGACGTGGCGGACATAAGGTAGATATTACTTACAAGAACTTCTCTCTTAAGCAGAACGCTCAGGAAGAGATCAGAACACTTGTAGAGAAAAATCTTGTGGGCGACTGCATATTTGACGGTGAGAGCGGAACTGCCGTTGTTAATGGTGACGGACAGCTTACGTCGCTTACCGGCGGAACTCTTGCTTACGAGCAGAACGGTGACTTTATCGTTTGGGATACCGATACTATCGGTGACGCAACTAAGGGCAAGTTCTTTATCGAGGGTAATTTTACCGCTTGGGGTGGATATAACGCTAAGAACGAATGGAAGCGTCATCAGGGCGCAGGCTTCGTGCTTAAGCAGATGGCTACGGGTAAGATGATTACTATCGAGCCCTCTTATCAGACAAACAGCGAACTTCTTATTCAGGTTTCCGAGGGCAACGGTTGGAATACAAGAGCAACTCTTGGAGCTAAGAATGCTCCCACGGGCGAAAATGCAATCTCCTTCCAGACCGAAGCAGTAGCTTCTAAGACAAATCCTGCTAAATATTATATGAGAGCAGAAGTTGAGGGCTACGTATGGAAGATCTGGATCGGTAAGGACGAGTCTACTATCGACTTTAGTAAACCCACTTGGGAAGTTGATATGTACGCACATCTTTCCACGGCTCCCGGCGGACACGGAAGTGGATCTCAGTGGAGCGGTAACTCCAATGCTACTAAAAACAGAGAAGACAAATTCCCCTTCATTGCAGATACTGCTGACGGCAAGTACAAGGCAGAAGGCTCCAATACTTGGAGTGCAGGCAATATCTGCATGGGTTACGTAGCGTTTGGCGACGCAGGCACTGCAGGCGGATGTATCGTAAGCAACGGATCTATCAACTACGTATCTTACGACGAGATAACCGCAGTTGCAAAGAGTGAGGCTTTAGCCGAAATTGAAGAATACGCAACTTCTCTTTCTTTCACTCTTACGGACGTTGAAAAAGCTCCCATTATCGCAATGGAAAGCTATAAGGATAAGGCTGTGGCTGTAGAAGAGGCAAAGGCTCTTATCTTCTTTACTGACTACAAGGCAGACGCTCTTGCTTTTGTAAGCGCGTATGCAACAGAGCAGGGCGTAGTGCTTTCAGAGGAAGAAGACGCATACATTAAGGCTCTTATCAATGATTCTCTTACCAAGGAAGAGATTGATGCGAATAAGGGCAGAGCGATTGCTCTTATCGACGCGGAAAAGAACGCAGACGGATCTATTCTCGGTGTTGCCGTAAAGGTTGACGAGGCTAAGCAGTATATTTCCGATATTATTGCCGAAACCAAAGAAAAAGGCATTACCGACTACGCAAAGAATATGCTTGACGAGTTTGGCGCTCAGGCTATTACTTATCTTGATTCTCTTTACAACGTAGAAACAATCGATCAGGATATTGCGCAAGGCAAGAAGTGGACTGACGATATGTGTACCGCCGTACAAATGAAGTTCACCGTAACCATTCTTGATGCAAAGGGTGAAGTTGCAGAAGAGATCAAGGACGTATTGTTCGGAACTGAAGTTGCAAGCTTGCTTGAGGGCAAGGTAGCTTCCGCAAAAGAGGACGACAAGGGTGGACTTGGCGAATACGTATTCAAGTCTTGGTCGTACGAAACCGAGGACGGAGTTGTAGGTGGAAATCTCGAAATTACTCCCGAATATACTTACAGCTACTATAGCTTAACCATTAGTGGTAGCGCGGTAGACGCGAATGGCAATGCTCTTGCAGGCGCAACCGTTGTTATTACTAACGCAGAAGGTGCAACTTACGAGGGCGTAACCGACGAAAGCGGTGCTTACTCAATTGAAGCAAGCCTTGGCGAAATTAACGTACAAATTTCTAAGGTAGGTTATCTTGCAAGGGCAACTTCTACTACTAACGGCGTTGACAAGAAAGACGGCGAAACCGCAATCGGCGTAATGGCTATTGCAAATGGTGTTATCGATCATAGCGCAGTAAAAGCTATGAAGGCTTCTTACGAGTACACCGACGATCTTGCTTCCGCTGTTGTAAATAACCTTCAGCTTGATTTTGCGGCTGCAACCGGTGGCTTTGTATACGAAACGGCTGACGTTCTTGACAAGAACACGTATTATAAATTCACAACTAAATTCAACGGTGCAAGCGAGGATAAGCTTGCTCACGGTATTAACGTTAAAACAAACAAGTATTATACAACCGTTAAAAAGACTCTTACCGGAAGCAATGCTAATGCCGGAACAACAGTAGGTCAGGTTGTTGACAACTACGTTTTTGCAGACGTTGCGTTCAAGATGGGCGTAGGCGGAACCTTTGATCAGGGCGGACATACGGTAAAGGTTAACGGACAGGGCGGTGAGGCTATGACATCCGATAAGTGGTTCTATGGCTATAGCGCTCAGTCTTCTATCCCTGCAGACAGACAGTTCAATATCGTAAACGATTCTCCGTTCGAGGCGTTCTACGAGAAAGCATACCGTACCTTTGTTGAGGATACAAGTAAGTATAATCCCAACTACGACATCGAATACGATATGATGTACGTAAAAGATGCTGAGGGCAAGGTTAAGCTTTACGGCAGACTTGGTGGATCTGTTCACGGTTGGGTGCTTATGGCAGAGAGCAAGACTGCTATCGAGGGTAAGAACCTTATTATCGCTCAGTCTACACGTAGCGGCGAGTGGTACATCAACGAAACCGTTAAGAATATCGAAAGCGGTGCAATCGATACCGAAACAGGACTTCCTGCAGGCGAAAAGATTGACGAATACTTATACAATACCGACAATGCATCCGTGGTAAGAGATGCAGAGGGTAAGGAAACTTACGTTCTTGATCTTACCGGTTATGCAGAAGTTACAAACGACGGTTGGAACCAGCTTGCAAGAGGCGGTAACGGTGCTTTCGCTAAGGCGTACAGCATTAAGGATTCTTACGACTATCTCAACGACGGAATTCTTACCTTGGAAGGAAAATTCAACGCTCAGGACGGACATACCGGTGGAGCGCTTACAGGCTTCTACATTCAGGATGCTAACGAAACGGGCAGATTCTACTACCTTGGCGTTAAGTCTAACGGTGGCGTAGGTCTTGCTTTTGCAAACGGTAACGGAAGCGGTTGGAGAATCTTCCATCTTCAGAACAAGGCTTGCGATTACTTCTCTATAAATAAGGATAAGCTTCTTACCTGGAATAACGGCAACGCAAAAGACTTCTACCTTAAGGGAGTATTTGAGGGAAATAAGATCTCTTACTACATCAGTACAGAGGGTATGCCCGAGGTAAGTGAAGAAAACTGGTTCTTTACGATAACCGATCTTGTTAAGCTTGTAGAAACTCAGTTCGACACTTCTGCAAACGCAGCGTCTGCTATTGCTAACAGAATGCCTAACTCTGCAGTTAACGCAGGTATCTACTTCAACCACGAGGGTGGAAGAGGCATTGACAGAGTTGTTGTAACCGACTTTAAGGCAACCTACAAGACGAGCGCTGATCTTCTTAACGATGCAAAAGAAGAGGCAAAGAAAGAGCTTGCTATCTATGCTGAGAGCAAGGGTGTATCCGTTGTTGAAGCTATGACGTCTAAGATTGACGCAGTAACCTCTATCGACGGTATTCCTTCGGCGCTTGATGCGGCTAAGCAGGTTGTAGACTTCTTCGCTTCTCATCCCGAAGATGCAGAAGAACTTCTTGATATCGTAGGCAATGCAATTGCTGAAATTGATACCGCTTATGCAGGGGTTGACAAGGACACGTTAACCGCTAAGGGTATTGAGGATCTTGATGCAACCGTTGCAGAGTCTAAGGCAACGATTAACGCTATTGACTCGGTAGACGGAGCTCAGGCTACCGCAGACGGTGCAGTTAAGGCGGTAAAAGACAAGATTGCTCAGGTAACGGGCGAGGTTGTCGTAGCATTTGGCGATAACGAAGTAACCGTTAAGTACGGAACCCTTATTTCCTCTATCGACGTTTCCACTTTCACCGCTCCTACTAAGGAAGACGACAAGGGTGGAATCGGTACTTATCAGTTCGATAAGTGGGCAGTAGCTGACGACGCAGTTGCAACCGCTGAGGTTACAAACGTAGAAGCAGAGTTCATTTATAACTACTACGCAGTAACTGTTAGCGGAACGGCTGTTGATTATGCAGGTGCTAAACTTGCAGGCGTAGAAGTGTCCATTAAACATGAAAGCGGAGCGGTTTATACAGGAGTAACCGACGAAAACGGTGCTTACTCTATCGAAGCTTTGCTTGGCGCTTCCGATATTACTTGGTCTACTCCCGAAATTTTGGATGCAGCTTCCAGATATGCAGATATTAATAAAGCGTACGTTTATGCAAGAACCGCAAAGATTGATGCTGACGTAAGCGTTAAGGATGCAGTTAAGACTGTTGACGTTGCTCTTGCATACGGTATGTCTTCCTCTAACAAAACCGTTGTTGCAAGCGGAACTTATAGCGATGATTTGAGTGATGCGACCGTAGAAGGACTTTCCTACGATGTAAACGGATATATTCTCAATCCTGCATTCAGAACGGGCGCAGTTCTTAAAGAGAACACGTATTATAAATTTACAGTAAACTTCCACGACGGCAGTGACGGAAATCCCGCTCATAACATTCACAATAGTGGCAAGTACACCAACGCATCTAACCAGTTTGCAGACATCGGTCTTAAGATGGTCGTTGGTAAAAAAGCAATCAAGGTTAACGGTAAAAACGGTGGCGTTCTTGCTTGTGACCAGTATTGTCAGGACTACGTCAATGACGCTGCTAATGCAAATGCAACCAGTCAGTTTAGCAGAACACCACGAATCCTTTCAGCGGATTGTTCGAAAACTCGTTCAGAGGAGCTGGTTCTATCAGCAGAGTACTTGCAGACTACGATAAGCCCGATATGGATATTATGTACGTAAAGACTACCGATAATCACGTAGACATTTACGGAAAGCTTACCAACTCTGACAGTGATTGGGTAAAACTCGGCGACGGAACCGTTGCAGGCGATTGGATCACCTTGACAATGGGAACGAGAAGTGGCGAGTTTGCTCACAACTGGACATTGGAGGGTATTGAGTACGGTGCAATCGACACCGAAACCAATCTTCCCGCAGGCGCAAAGGTTGATGCGTACACCTTTACTGCAACCAACGCTTCTGCAGCTTGGGATAACGAAACTAACGGATATGAGTACGAGCTCAATATTTCCGGTAACGGTAACTGCGCTTCAGATACGGGTGGCGACGGTACGTACGGTATGATTTACGACAACACCAAGACTTACAAGTTTGGAACCGGTAGACTTGTTGTAGAGGGTGACTTCACAGTTGTTCAGGGACGCGCAGGCGGTGCAGCATTCGGTATTACTCTTCGTGACAGTGCAAGCACTACAAGAAAGCTCAGCGTGCTTATGCGTTCTAACAGCAAGCAGGTTGTCTTCGGTCTTAACGACGGTAACTGTAACGGAGCAAGAACTTGGAACGGCTTGGATAAGCTTAAGAGCAATGCAAACTCTACCGTATACAATACCGATATGGTAAAAGAGTGGCATAGCGCTCAAGAGAAGAACATTCACCTTAAATACGTATTCGATAACAATACTCTTACCGTATACTATGACGGAATTAAGTTCTTCTCGGTTGAGAACCTTACCGAGTTTATCAAGACTGCGCTTGATGCAAATGCAGAAACAGAATATAACAACAAGTATCCCACTTCCGACGTTTACGTAGGTATGTACTTCAACCACGAAAACGGATTTGGTACGGATAGAGCAAGAGTTAAGAACTTTAAGGTTACGTACAACACCGACGACGAGCTTGTAGCAAAAGTTAAAACGGACGCAACCGCAGAAGTTAACGAGTACGCAGCGTCTTTGAATACCGAAGCAACCGAGGCTGACCTTGCTCCCATTACTTCCTACGCTCATAAGGTAGGTGCAGACTATGACGAAGAAGCTCTTGCAATCGTAAACGCTTCAAAGCTTAGCATTGCAAAGAATTATGCAAAGGCTCAGGTTATTGCATACGCAGAACAGGAAGGCTTTACTAATACCGACGGCGGAATTGCTATTGTTGACGCAATGGTAGACTATAACAAGCTTGAAGAAATTATCGTCGAAGCTAAGGCTAAGGTAGACTATGACAACAACGAGGGCGCAAGACTTGCAGTAGAAGCTCTTAAGACTCAGGCGCTTGCAGATATTGATGCAGTTGTAGCAGAGAGCGGAGTTACCGCATACGGTCAGACCTATCTTGACAATGCAAAAGCAACCGCAAAAGCAACCGTAAATGCAATTACTACGCTTGACGAGGCTGAAGCTTCAGAAATTATTGAGGGCGCGCTTAAAGTTGCAACCGATGCAAAAGCAGTAGCTGACAGCAACGTTTCTCTTACTTTCTATGGCAACGACGCGCAAGAAGTAAGATACGGAGCTCTTGTTGCAGACAATCTTGACGGGGTTAAGCTTGTAAATATGAGTACAGACGCAGGTTATACCTACGCAACTGCTTGGGATTATGCAGAGGGTGCTGTTGTAACTACTGATACGACTATCAATCCTAAGGGCGTATTTACCGCAAACGGACTTTCCGGCGAAAATGGTGCTCTTACCGCAACGTGTGGTAATGAAAACGGTAACTTCAACGTAAACGAGCATATGATCTACACTAAGACCGTTGGTGATGCAGAAAACGGCGTATTTGAGGCAGAGGGATTCCTTACCGTTAAATACAACGGCAACACTCACCAGGGTGGTGGTATTAGAATTACTCAGCTTTCTACCGGTAAGGTTATTACCTTTGCTTTAGGAAACAACAAGACAAACTCTTCCGAGCTTATGGCATCCGTTAATCCAACAGGCGATGGATGGGATGGAAGAATTATTCTTAACGCTTCCAACGTAGACGCGTACAATGCTCCAACAGGAGAAAATGCTATCGCGTTCACATCTGACGGAAGTGAGGTTACCTACTACGTAAGAGCTGAGGTTGACGGATATTCCGTTAAGCTTTGGTACGGTAAAGATGCAAGCACTATTGACCTTAACAATCCTACGTTCTATATTAAGGATATCTACTCTAAGTTCCGTGATCTCACTAACGGACACGGTGGTGGATACGTATGGAGCGATGAGGGTGTTAAAAAATTCCCCTTCTATGCAGGCGAAACTTCCGACGGAAATTATCAGGGAACAGGATCTGATATCGCTATTGGATTTACCGCGTTCTACCATGGTGGCGGAACGGATAACCAAACCACTCTTACCAACGGTAAGATTACCTATACCGCAAATACTGATTCAGTAGAAAAAGTAAACGCAATTAAGACAACCGCACTCAATACCGCAAACGGTATTGAGGTTGCGGATGCAACTGCATACGGCGTTAGCGAGTTTAATACCGCAAAAGCTGACGCTCTTGCAGATATCGAGGCAATCGCTACTTTGGACGAAGCAACCGCGCAAGCAGAAGCTGATGCTATTATTGCTTCTCTTAACGCTGTTAAAACAAAGGTTGAAGCAAATATTGCTGTAACCTTTGAGGGTAACGACACGCTTTCCGTAAAGTACGGTACTGTTCTTTCCTCTATCGATACTGCTTCTCTTATCGTTCCCGAAAAGGAAGCAGACGCGTACAGCTATAACGTATTTACAGGCTGGGCAACCTCCGACGCTAACGTTGTAGAAGAAGTTTCCGTAAAGGCAAACTTTGAAAACAAGACTTCTTACGCTCTTACGGGTAAGGCTGTTGATGAGCGTGGCAACGTTCTTTCGGGCGTAAGCGTAAAGGCAGTAGTTGCAGGAAAAGAGGGTGACGTTATTGCCGAAACCACAACCGCAGAGGACGGTTCGTTCTCGTTTGACGTGGCTGTTGGTACTTCTACTTCTATAACCTTTGCTAAGCAATTCCATTTTGGAAAGGCAATTTCTTACACCGATAAGAAGACTGCTACAACCGCTCTTGACAACGCAGTAATGCCTTGGACGTTTGCTTTGGACGGCAATGGCGGAGAGCTTGCGATTGACGGCAACACGCTTGACGTAAACGATCTTGCTTCTACGCTTGACACCTCTAAGCTTTCTTACAACTATTATGGCGAAAAGAGATACAACCAGTGGCTTGATACCAACCTTGCTGTTGGCGAAGCAATCACGCTTTCCTTCAAGTGGAACGAAAGACAGCAGTCTGACAGAGATCCCAACATGAAGTTTAAGTACGGCAATGTTGATAATCTTTCAATCAGCTCTATGGGAACAGGTAAA